>JAUXGE010000323.1 GCA_030622435.1 Planctomycetota bacterium | reverse complement strand
CCGTAGGGACGGCACTCCATCCTCACACACGTCTTGCATCCAACCTCCACGAGAATCCGCGTGTCGCCCCCACGGGGCTCATACCAAATTGCCCGTCCTTATCCCCACGGCTCACGCCGTGGGCTGATGTCTTTCGCCCCTGCGGGGCTTGTTGCTCTCTCGACGGTATCGATTGCGCATGTCGTGCCGTCGGTCGGCAACGCTCGCCGCGATACGCATTCCGCATCTGGGGTTGCGTCAAACCTGAATCTGCCGGTTGGATCGGTGCCCGGCGTTGAGCGAACGTCACGGTTCTACCCAGCCCGCAGATTCAGGGGTCTCCGACCACTAGGCACTGCGCGGACAGCCGCGCGGATTGAAGCAGTGTGGCTCGGGTCGTCGTGGACTAAACGAAACCCGCCACTACCATCGCAGCTTCGCAATACGCGAGATTGCCTCTCGAGTGCGCTCTTCCGACACCGTCAGAGCAAACCGAACGAATCCCTCACCCGCCGGCCCGAAGCCCGCACCCGGGATCACGACAACGTCCGCCTCATCCAACACGCGAGCGGCCACTGTCATCGAATCCGTACCCGGCGGGCATTTGGCCCAGACATAGAACGTCGCCTCGGGTCTCGTGACAGGCCAACCCGCCTCACAAAGGCCATCCACGACGATGTCCCGGCAGCGACGATAGATGTCGATCTGGTCACGAATCTCCGGGTGATCGACCCCTTCGAGCGCTGCGATCCCGGCCTCCTGAACGGCCCGAAACACGCCGGAGTCGAGGTTACTCTTGACTTTCGCCAAAGCGGCCAGCGTATCCGGGTGGCCAACCGCCACCGCCAAACGCCACCCGGTCATGTTGAACGTCTTGGAGAACGAGTGGAACTCGATGGCCGTGTCTTTGGCACCGTCAACCTGAAGGATGCTCGGCGGCGGATCTCCGTAGAAGAGTTCGCAATACGGCGCATCCTGCGCGATCAGGATGTCGTACTGCCTGGCGAAGTCTACGCACCGGCTGAAGAAAGACATTGGAGCCACGGCGCCGGTCGGGTTATTCGGGTAGTTCAGCCACATCACCCGAGCCCGGCGGCGAACATCTTCGGGGATCTTCTCGAGGTCGGGCAGCCAGCCGTTGGCCTCGGTGAGCGGCATCGTGTGGCAAGTGCCCCCGGCGAACACGGTTCCGGAGACGTAAACCGGGTATCCAGGCTCCGGGATCAGGACCGCATCGCCTGGGTTGACGATGGCCGTCGCCAAATGGCCGATGCCTTCCTTCGAGCCGAGCAGCGCGACGACTTCAGAATCGGGGTCGAGACTGACGTCGTACCGACCACGGAAGAAATCGACGAACGCGCGGCGGAACTCGGGCATGCCGGTTCCGAGCGCATACCGGTGGTTAACGGCCTTGCGAATCGCCTCGGCCATCCGATCGACGATGAAGGTCGGCGTGGGTCGTAGTGGATCCCCCACGCCGAAATCGATCACATCGCGACCCGCCGCGATGGCTTCCTTTTTCCGACGATCGATCTCGACAAACAGATAAGGCGGGAGTTGAGTCAACCGCTCGGCTCGCCAGCTCTTCACTTTACACCTCCCAGAAAATCTTCGTGGCCACCCATCGGCAACTGGTCGGACGACAGTAGTACTGGCGGCTTCCGGTGTCGTCAATCGAGCCGGGAAGGGCGAGGCCTATCCCAAATGGGTGCGGCACGGGTCTGGAATCCATGTCCCTGGCCGGCTTGGATCCGAGGCCCCAGGGACCACTCCGGCAGGCTTCCGGACTATGGGGATCGGGAGGAATAAACAGGCCATCAGACCTAACAAACACGGCACTCACCCGTCGTAGGTCGTGACAGCCGGTGTTTCTTGTGGGTTGGGCCTGGAATGGTCTGAACCGCGGCATCGGCAACCGTTCGACTTGGAGATGAAACAATGAGAACAGTATCCGTGCTGGTCGGGACGTTCTCGCTGATGATGATCGCATCGCCCCTGGTGGCGGATGAGCCCGATAGCATCACGATTCGCGACAAGACGTTCAACGTCTGGCCGGTCGAGGATCTCCATGCCAGGGGGTTCGAGGTCCGTCAAATTCCACAATCCCAAAACGCGGCCTGGATGTACATCGAGGCGATCAATGCCTACGAGGAACTGCCCGAGGGTCTTGCCGAAGCCTTCGAGTACGCCGTGTACACCGCCTGGCCTGAGGGAATGGCGGAACTCGAGGACTACCTCGAGCTGCCCGGTAATCGCAAGGCCTTCGATTCGGCGCAGAAGGCGGCCGCGATGGATGAGTATCAGATGCCGTACTTCGGGGATCCGCCCGGAAGCATTCTTGGCGTGCTCCTGCCGAACCTCTCACCCATGCGGTTTTTGTCCAAGCTGATCCTCGCTGATACTCGACGTCTGGTTGCGCAACGGGAATATGACCGGGCGATCGATCTGCACTTCGGCGGAATGCGTATGGGTTCGCACGTCGGCAGCTGCATGACGCTTATCGAAGGGCTCGTGGGGATCGCCGTCTGGTCGAACTCGAACCGAGCACTGCAAGACATGGTCTTGCGACAGCCTTTGTCAAAGAAGCAGCTCGAGAATCTGCTCGATCGATTGAACAAGCATGCCGAGCGTCTCCCGACGATAAAACAGGGCCTGCACGGCGAGCGGAGCTTCGGCCCGACGGTGGTGGATGAACTCTGCTCGAGGCCCATCCGGTTTCTCGCGATCTCCCCATTCAATTCGGACATGGGAGACCTGAGTTTCCTTAACGGTCAATTCAACGCCAATCCGGAAGAGGGCTGGGGGCGGCTGGAACTTCGCGTAGGCAGGCTGCTCTTCCCGGACCGGGCCATCAAACGCCACATGAACGATTACTATGACAAGCTCCAGGCACGAGCAGACCAGGGCCCCAGAGGCACAGCAGCTCTCACCTTCGACGAAGAACGCTTCATCAATGAGTCGATACCGAAATGGGACGTCCTCTCACGCTTCTTGCTCCCATCGCTGTCGCGCGCAATCACATTGGGCGAGCGGCTGAAGACGGTTTTCGCCATAACCCGGGGCCTGGTTGCCCTCCGCCTATACATGCTGGAAAACGACGACCAAGTGCCAACCGATCTCGAAGAAATCGCCGGCACCTTACCCAACGGAGCGTTGTCCGATCCTTTCGGTGACGGTCTGCTTCGCTACATTCCGACCGACACCGGCTTCGTCCTTTACAGCGTCGGCCCCGATCTGACCGACGACGGCGGCAAGAAGGGAGAGCGTTGGGACCGGCTCGACATGGCCTACAAGTACCCACCGGAGGCGGTCGAACCTTTCGGGAAGGAAGGAGAATAGAACGATGATTCATCTCAGTCCGGGTCGTGTGCTCTCTCTAATCGCTGCGTCCGCAATTGCTGTGGGATCGGCCGTGGCTCAGCAACCCGTCCCGCCGACCGATCCGACGACGTCTTCACCGGCCGTATCGCCTGCCGGGGCAAGCGCTTCGGGCACCTGTGAGCATGAGAAGATCCTGGCTTTGGCACCTTCCGATGCATGGCTCATCGCATATACGGAGGGTTTCAAGACCCTGGCCAAGAACCCAGTGGTAATGCAGATATCCCCCTCGGCGGAAGGGCTGACTGCCCTGCTGACTGCCCTCGGTGAAACGTTCGACGGCCCCTGCATGTTGGCGGTCGGCGGCACGCCGTCGGACCCCGTGTCATGGCGCGTGACCGTGGCCGCCCAAACGATGCTCGATGCCGGCGAAGCGTTCATGCGGATCGGAACGGACATCGTACCGGCGTGGGATCGTACGCCTTTGCAGAGAATGATCAGTCCGCTGGAGTTTGTCGACGACGGACAGTACGGCTACTTGACGCTGGCAGGACCGGTACCGATCACGCTCACGATCGTCCTCCGCGACCGAATCGCATTCGGATCGAGCGTGGTCGGTGCCGCTGAAAACTGGGCGAATCATGGGGAAGAGCTGGCCGGGTTTGCGAACACGGCCGAGTTCAAACGGATCGTCGTGGATCAAACCGGGCCGATTGGGGTCTTGCTCTATGTCAATCTGCGATCACTGATTCCCCTGGCAGGCGACCCCCTCAACCAGATGCTGCCCAACCTGTTCGATGCAATCCAACTCGACACCCTCGAGAGCATCGCCCTCGTCCTGCCTTCGGCAGGGACACCTGACACTGTCCGTCTCGCGTTGGGCGTTCGTGACATCGAGCCCGGCGTTTGGCGTTTGCTGGCGTCGGCGCCAAGCGGCACCACTTTGGCGCGAGCCTTTCCGGCGAACACGACTCTTTTCGTTCAGGGCTCGATTGGCCGGGCATCCGAGATCATGGAGGACATCAAGTTCTTTGCCGCCACACTCGACCGGCAGATCACCGCTGAATACCAGCGCGAACGCCAGGAGTTCAAGCGTGAGGTCGGCCTTGACCCGGAAGGCGAGCTTCTCGCCAATATCACGAGTGCCTGGGCTTTCGGCATGCCCGGGGACAGTGACCGAACCGAACCGGCTCTGCTGGTCCTTCACCTCGAAGACAAGAGTGCCTTCAAGAGACACTTGCACACGCTTCGTGCGGCGTTTCAACTCGAAATGAAGTCTGCGAGCTACCGCGGCGTTGCGATCGAGCAGGCTCAGCGAGAGTTTGGACCGTTTATGTTCGCCGTAGTCGAGAATCTTCTACTGCTTTCACAGGACGAGGGCACATTCACAGCGGCGATCGACGCGATGCTCGACCAAACGGGTCTGGATCGCACCGGACCCTTCACAGCCGTCCGCGATCGGATCGGTGCATCGACGTCCAAATATGTCTATCTGAACCTGGCAGAACTGTTTCCCTGCTCGAAGGCGGATGATGAACAAGAGGCCGCCCGATGTGCCGAGGCTGTGGGCAAGGCCGGCAAGGCGGTCGGACTGACCGTGATACCCCACGATCGCATGATCGCCATCGAACTGGTGTCGAGTGATGCAACTCCGGAAGGTGCGATTGCGCTGCTCTGGATGTCCATCAGTGAGTCACTGATTCGCGCCCGGCACCTC
This sequence comes from Planctomycetota bacterium, assembly GCA_030622435.1. Classification (GTDB taxonomy): domain Bacteria; phylum Planctomycetota; class Phycisphaerae; order UBA1845; family UBA1845. The sequence continues at coordinate 314 of JAUXGE010000323.1, read as the reverse complement.
TCAGCAAGAACCGTCTCGGCGAGCAACGTCAAGAGCTTCCTCGTCGGGTGCTACATGTATTCGAGGGATCACAAGGGACAGTGGCCCGAGTCGCTCGACGTGCTCGTCAAAGACGAGTTGACCACGGCCAATCTCCTGCGGAACAGCCCGTACACAGGTCAACCCACGCCGTCTGGTGGATCGTACTACCTGTACCGGTTCATCGCTAATCCGAAGTCGGTCAAGAACCCGTCGGAGGAGGTCGTTATCAGTGAGCCGGCAATTCACGACGGCGGCGCCGTCTTCGGTTTCTTTGACGGTCACGCTGAATGGGT
>JAUXGE010000174.1 GCA_030622435.1 Planctomycetota bacterium | reverse complement strand
GTCGCGTCCCCACAACTTGGAAGAGTTGGGTCACCCCTTCGAAACAGCTCTGACCGAACACAGCCGTGAGAGATTGTGTCACGTCTCCAAGGTCTCTGATGCGGTCCTTGCTGAATCTCCCTTCCAGGGGAGGGCTCGATCTTGCCTATCGTGTATCCACTTTCGGGAGGCTATAATGCCGGACAATATGGCAACGGTTTCATTCACAGACGAGCAACTTCAGGCGGTTCGCACAACCGGACGGAGTGTCATCGTCTCGGCTGCGGCGGGTTCCGGTAAGACGGCCGTTCTCGCCGAACGGTGTGCTTACCTGGTGTGTGACGCCCCGCCCCTGGAGCGATGCGATGTGGGGGAGTTGCTCGTACTGACGTTTACCGATGCGGCTGCCGCGGAAATGCGATCGCGCATAGTGGAGACGCTTCGCGCCCGCGCTCTCGAGCGTCCGGAAGACGACCGACTCCGCGAGCAGGTGGCGTTGGTGGACACCGCACAGATATGCACGATCCATTCGTTTTGCCTGTGGCTCGTGCGCCGGTGGTTCAGCCACGTCGGCGTGGACCCGGTCGCGGGCATCATGGATGACGATGAGACGGCACTTCTGAAGAGCGATTTGCTCGACTCGTTCTTTGCCGAGCTGTATGGCGCTGTGAGGACATCAGCGGACGAGCCGCTCGGGACCGCTACGGCCGGGGTGGACGGAACTGCGGAGTCCGAACCACATGCCGCAAACGTCGATTCGAGCCCCACTCGACCCTCAGCGGATACCGGCTTGCACCGTGCGAGACTCTCGGGCGACGCACTGGCCGTAGCATTCAGGCAATTGGTCGATGATTACGGCCTGGGGGAGGATCGGGGAATCGCACGGTTCGTCCTCCGCCTTCACGATTTCCTGACCTCGCTGCCCGATCCGGAAGGCTGGATCGAAGAGGCCTGTACTTCCTTGTCGGATCAACCCGAGCGGTTCGTGCTCACAACGGCTGATGCACTAACGTCGGAGTTGGCGTGGCAAATCGAGCATGGTGAGCACGTTGTGGAGGCAATTGAAACAGGCGATCCGATCGGGCACCCGTGCGCCAAGCCGGTTCGTGGTTACCTCGAACAGCTTCGCGCTTGGACCGCTGCGATGGGTGTGGGGGATCATGCCACGGGCAAGACCGGGCTTGGCTCCACGCCGGACTCGGAAACCGCCGAAGTTCTGGCACGGTTCGATTCCGTACGGGAACAGATAGAAGCGTTCAGGTTTGAGCGTCTCAGTCCCATTCGCCTTGCGAAAGACGCCTCCGACGCCGAGAGGGCGGCTGTTGACGCAGCCAAATCTCGGCTGAAGGAAATCCGCGAGGGCCTTTTCGATAGGCGTCTCGAGAAGCGATTCGGGCTGTTCTCGGTGGACGAATGGATCGCGGGATTGAAGCAGACGGCGCCGTATGTGACCACGATCGCTGATCTGACGCTGGCATTCCGCGACATCTACCTCCGCAACAAGCGTACGCTGAGCGTGCTGGACTTCGCCGATTTCGAGCGGCTTGCGTTCGATCTGCTGAGCTGTGAGGGTGACCCGGAACGGCCCTCGGAGGTGGCCCGTTCGCTGCATCGGCGTTTCACATACGTGCTTGTGGACGAGTTCCAGGACATCAACCCCATCCAGCAGGCCATCATCGAGCTGGCGAGCCGCGAACACGATCCCGAGCGGGCTAACAACCTGTTTGTGGTCGGTGACGTCAAGCAGAGCATCTACCGTTTCCGTCTGGCCGAGCCGTCGGTGTTCATCGATCGTCTGGACCGGTTCCGTGCCGGATGGCAGGGCGGTGACGCGGTTGCGTTGCAGGCCAACTTCCGGTCTCGCCCGAACATTCTCGAGGCCGTCAACACGATCTTCCGGCAGCTCATGCGTCCGGGCTGTGCTGACATCATCTACGATGAAGAGGCGGAACTGCGTGCGGGACGGTTGGTTGATCCCCCCGCGGTCGATCCACCCGTGGAGCTGCACCTGCTGGAACGTAAATGGAACGATCACGATGTCGACGACGCGGAGCCGGAACGTGGCGTATCGGACCACTCCGATCCGGCCCGATGGGCGCCGATCGAACGGGAGGCGTACCTGATCGGATCGCACATCAGTGATTTGATTGCGTCGGGTGAGCCCGGCTCGGAGGGGAATCCCCTGAGGTACCGCGATGTCGCCATCCTGCTCCGGGCGGCCAAGGTGAACGCAGAGAGAATGGCGTCGATGCTGAGCGCCATGGGTATCCCGGCTCATGCCGACGTGGGCGGTTCGTTGTTCGGCGCTCGCGAGGTTCGTGATGTGACGGCCGCGCTGGAGCTGCTCGACAACTCACAGCAGGATATACCCCTTGCTGCCGTCTTGCGAAGCGGCATCATGGGTGACCCTTTCTCCGATGACGATCTCGTCGAGATACGGTGTCTCGACCGCAGCGTCCCGTTCCACGCCGCAGTGAGGGAGTACGCCGAGAATGGCGAGAACCGTGAGCTGTGCGAAAGACTTGGATACCTTCTCGGGCGGCTCGAGCGTTTTCGAGAACAGGTGCGTCGCCGGCCTCTTGCCGACGTACTATGGAGTCTCTATCGAAAGAACGGCTATCTCGCCGGTGCGGGCGGGCTTCAAAGCGGCGAGCAACGCCGTGCGAACTTGCTCAAGCTGCACGAGCTTGCGCGTCAGTTCGGCTCCTTCCGCAGACAGGGGCTCCATCGTTTCCTGCGGTTCATCGGTCGACTCGAGGAAGAAGGGAGATCCGTCGCGTCCGCCCCGGCAATCTCCGAGGCCGACGATGTCGTACGGATCATGAGCATACACCAGGCGAAGGGACTGGAGTTTCCCGTGGTGTTTTTGGCCGGGATGGGCACACGATTCAACCTCGGGGATCGCTCCGGCCGCATGATCTTCGAGCGCAAGGCGAAGATCGGGTTGCGGGTCGTCGACACCGATTCCATGGTTGAATACCCTTCCGCCGCTCACTCCCTGGTTGTCGACGAGATTGAGCGGACGGCACGCGAGGAGGAGCTGCGTATCCTGTACGTGGCTTTGACCCGTGCCCGGGACAAGCTGGTGCTTGTGGGGTCGCAGCGTGATGTCGAGCGTCACCGGATTTTTCCCAGTCCTTCTGTGAGGGACGAAGAGCTAGAGGGGGCTCGAACGCCATCGCGTCTGAGCGTTGCCACGGCCACCACACCGTTGGACTGGCTGATACCGGCGTTGGCGGCCGCTCAAGCGGGGAGCGTTCAAGGTCTCGGTGTGGAGCCAGTGGACAATCCCACAATCAGCGTGCATTTCCACGACGTTCCCGAGATGTCGTCCTGGCGTGTGGGAAGAGGCATCGACAAGCAGAACGAGCTGGCCCGGCGGGCAGCGGCGAGACTCGAAGTGCTCCCGGAACACGAACCACTTGCCCCGGAAGACTGGACCGTGGAGCAGACGCTCACCCGCATTGCCTACACCTACCCACAGTCGGCGTCGGCGTCGGCCGGTGCGACCCTGGCAGCGAGCGAATTCAAGGGTGCTCTGGACTACTTGCGGGACCCGGAACAACGCATTCGCGGGTCGAGACCGGATGACTTTCGGATTCCACCGACGAAGTACGCCCCATACGCAGCAGACGAATCCGCTCACCGAGGCATGATCACCCACACGGTCCTTCAACATCTGGATTTCGCGGTTGCGACGGATGCTTCCGGCGTGGCATCGGAATTGCAGCGGATGGTCGATGAGCGAGTGATCGTGTCCGAAGATCGGACAACGGTGGATCAGGGCTCGATCGAGTGGTTCCTGACGACGCCACTCGCTGCGGCGATCCGGCGGGCTGGTGACGCCTATAGGCGTGAGTTTCCCTATATTACCGCCGAGCCATTGGCGTTCGTCGATCCGTCGACGGGTCCGCCATCCGACGATTATGTGCTGGTACGCGGGATTGTGGACGGTATCCTGCCTTCCGCGGACGGCCTGGAGATCGTCGATTTCAAGACTGACAGGATTCGCACTGAAGAGGTGGGTTCGAGGTCCCAGCGATACCGTCCACAGATGGCGCTTTATTCCCGGGCGCTATCGAGGTTGTGGCGGCTGCCGGTGCGAAGGAGCTGGTTGGTCTTCCTGACACCTCGGACGTTCGTAACCTGGGACGATCCGGCGGCGGGTGTGGTTCGGAGTTGATGCGCGTCGGGTGAGGTATCCGCTGGGGTGTTCCGGGAGATCGGGCACCTGCGTAAGGTTGTGCGTAACACGGGATCTCTGGCGGCAATCGAGCGATCCATGAATCACCGAGAACGACTGAACGAACGTGTACGTGAACTCGGGCGTGAAATCTTCGAACTCGCGGGCGCGGCTCAACCGCGTATCTGGGAGCAGTCGTGGTGGCTGGAGCAGGCGACGCGTTACCTCGATCAGGACGAGAACCTTCGGACGCGCGCCTTCCAGTTCGTCGATTGCCTACCTTCGCTGAGTGAGAACTCGGTCCTGATGCGGCATATCGAGGAGTACTTCGGCGACGAACGTCTCATTCTTCCGAAGATCGTGCCGGCCATGGTCGGTCCCGGACCGCTTCGCAAGCTCCGGGAGGACGTCATCGGGTGCACCGCTAGGTTCGGGGCGACGCAAATGGCCGGGCGTTTCATCACCGGCTATGACGCCCCCAGCGCGATAAGGACGATCGAACGTCTACGTGCCAAAGGTATGGCATTCACGATCGATGTGCTGGGCGAGTCTACCACGAGCCACGCGCAGGCGGACCGGTATGCACAGGTGTACCACCACCTCATCGACGAGTTGGCCGCACGCGCGGATTCATGGTCGGCTCTCCCGATCATCGACAATGACTCACGGGGTCCGGCGCCGCGCGTGAACATCTCGATCAAGCTGACAGGGCTGGATCCGCATTTCGACGCGATCGACCCCGAGCGTGCGATCGATCGGGTCTGCGGGCGACTTCGTCCGCTGCTGCGACGCGCACGCAAGGTGGGGGCGTTCGTCAACATCGACATGGAGTCGTTCAAACACCGGGATCTGACAATCGATCTGTTCAAGCGTCTGCTCCTCGAGGATGAGTTCAGGGATTGGCCCGACATCGGCATCGTCGTGCAGGCCTATCTGAAAGATGGCGAGCGCGACCTGGTAGGCCTGCTCGAATGGGGCAAGCACCGCGGAACCCGGTTTGCGATCCGGCTGGTGAAGGGGGCATACTGGGATGCGGAGACTGCCGCCGCGGTTCGCAGCTACAAGGAGCCCCCGGTCTGGACGAGAAAATGGGAATCGGATGCGTGCTACGAGCGCATGACGCGGGTGATGTTCCAGCACACGCACCTGATCAGGCCGGCGTTTGCGAGCCATAACGTCCGATCGCTTGCGGTCGTAATCGCAACGGCCGGGGAACTCGGCGTCCCTGTCAACGACTATGAAGTCCAGACACTCTTCGGAATGGGTGATCCGCTCAAGACGGCTATGGTCGAGCTTGGGCAGTGCGTGCGTGTCTACTGTCCCTATGGCGATCTCATGCCGGGAATGGGGTATCTGATCAGGCGGCTGCTGGAGAATACGTCGAACGAGGGTTTCCTGAAACAGAGCTTCGGTGACCGCAGTGCGCATGACCGGCTGCTGGCGGACCCGTCCGTTCTGAAACCACCCAGTGCTCCGCTACCCTCGCGGCATTATCAAAACAGCGATCCGGAGGAACCGATGGCGATGTTCAAGAATGCGTCAAACACCAACTTCGCCGTGGCCGAGAACCGTGAGAAGATGGGCGGCGCCATTCGTTACGTTCGCGGCGAGCAGGGCAGGACATATCCGCTGGTTATCAACGGGCGGAGCGTGTTGACGAAGGAATGGAACAACTCGATCAACCCATCCTGTCCCCGCGAGGTTATCGGGCGTATCGCCCAGGCTACGACGGCGGAGGTCGATCAGGCCGTCGCGGCTGCTCGCCGGGCGTTCTATGAGTGGCGGATCGTCCGTGCCGCTGATCGGGCCGAACTGCTGCGTAAAGCGGCGGACCGCATGGAAATGCGTCGGTTCGAGTTGGCCGCCACGATGATCCTGGAGGTGGGCAAGCCCTGGCGTGAGGCGGACGCCGACGTGACGGAGGGAATCGACCACTGGCGGTATTACGCGGATCAGATTCAGCGAATCGAATCTTGTCCGCGGCTCCGTAACATTCCCGGTGAGGACAACATGCTGACCTACTCACCCAAGGGTGTCAGCGCGGTGATTGCCCCCTGGGCGTTTCCGTTCGCGATTCTCAGCGGCATGACCAGCGCTTCGCTGGCCGCGGGGAATACGGTCGTCATGAAACCCGCCCAGCAGGCTTCTGTTCTGGCCGCGAAACTGGTCGAGATTCTTCACGATGTGGGTATTCCACCGGGTGTGGTCAACTACGTTCCCGGTCCCGGGTCGCCCACGGGGCAACACTTGGCCGAGCACGGTGATGTGAACGTGGTCGCGTTCACCGGTTCCCAAGAGGTGGGCACGAGCGTGATTCGTTCGGGGTCGATCGTTCAACCCGGGCAGGCGTTTATCAAGAAGCTGATAGTGGAGATGGGCGGTAAGAACGCGATCATCGTCGACGACGACGCCGATCTGGATGGCGCGGTCCAGGCGACTGTCGAGTCGGCGTTTGCCTTCGCGGGTCAGAAGTGCAGCAGTTGCAGCCGGCTGATCGTTCTCGAAGGTGTGTATGATGCGATGCTGAACCGGCTTCGGGAGGCTGCGCAGAGCATGTTGATCGGACCGGCCTCCGCGCCGGGAACGACGGTAGGCCCACTGATCGACGGCGATGCGAAGCGGCGCGTCAGCGGGAGCATAGAACAGGGACGAAAGGAAGGCCGCATTCTGGTTCAGGCATCGCTTCCGTCGGAGTGTGATGAGGGTTTCTTCGTTTCGCCGACTATCGTCGTTGATGTGCCACCGGACGGACGGCTCGCCCAGGAAGAGGTGTTCGGTCCGGTGCTCGTGGTGCTCCGCGCCCGCGACTTCGACGAGGCGCTCGCGATCGCAAACAATAGTCGATTCGCTCTCACCGGGGGGCTGTTCTCGCGGAGCCCGGCGCACATCGATCTCGCCCGGCGCGAATTCGCCGTCGGCAATCTCTACATCAACCGGCGGATAACGGGTTCCCAGGTCGATGCTCAGCCGTTCGGCGGGTTCAAGCTCAGTGGTACAGGTGTCAAGGCCGGGTCACCCGAGTACCTCACGCATTTTATGGATGCCCGCTGCATTACCGAGAACACACTCCGCAGCGGTCTGGTGCCCACTGGAAATCAGTCGGAAGTGTCTGAACGAGACGAACTGTCGGCCTGAGCGTAGAAGTGGGGTGCGACTTGGACGCACCAACTCGATGTCCGCCCGATCAGACGCGACCCACCACGGCCATCAGCGAGTCGATCCGTTCGATGAGAGCCTCAGGGCTGAGTGAGTGTTCGTGATGGGCGACACATTCATTGTGGCCATGAGGACAGACCCCGGTGGGCACATGACACGGACTGCAACCCGCCTCGGATTGGATGGTCACGACGCTCGGGTAGTCAGATCCGATCACTGCGTCGGTTGCAGTGAAAGGTGCGATCGTGGGGACGCCAAGGGCGCCTGCCAGATGCAACGGGAATGAATCCCCGGTCACCACGGCGTCCATTTGCTCGAGCACTGCTGCGAGGTCTGCCGGCGTGCGAGTCCGCCCGCACAAATCGTGAACCTTCGTTGTGTCGGGAATGGACGCGCGATCGACTGCACTGCTTGCTCCAACCAGGTAGACATCCACGCCGTCGTCGATCAGTCGGCCGACAAGCCGGGCCAGTAGATCTGTCGGGTACGACCGCAAGCTCCCGGGGAGGCCGACATGAATGGCGATCCGCGGGCACGCGGTCGGCTCCAATGCCCACAGCTTTTTCACATCCACTGGAATGGCCGGTAGTGGTGGGGCTGTCGGGCGTGGTGTGTGAAGGCATGCACTGAAAACGTCGGCGCAGCTTCGATTCCAACCGCGCGGTATGGCCTCGATCTCCTCGAAGGACATGTAGTAGTCGTAGCCCTTGACATGCCCGACCGTCAGCGGATAGGACAACAGTTCCCCGGTGCGCGGCATCAACTCGAATACCTCTCGGGCTTCTTCGGGTGCGGCGATATCAATGGAGATTCGTGGATACCGCTGCTTCAACGCAAACAGGCATGACGACACGACGAGGGCGTCTCCCCGTCGTCCGATAAACGGCAGGATCAACTTCTGATCAGTCAGATGCCCGCCCCCGTATACCGGCAAGGCACGGTCGAGACCCTCTATCAGCCGCAACGCCTTATCGCGAATCCCGTGTCCGACCTCGGTGTCATATAGAACGAAGTGATTTCCAGCGCAAAGGCGATAGACCGGTTGCCCGCCGGTATCGAACACATTGGCATCCGCGATGGCCTCTACGATCTGCACCGTTTGTACCCACACAATCGACCTGATCTGCCGCGTTTGCGAGCGCTGGCGCACCCCTGCTCCTCGCTTCATGTAACATCGGCCTCAAAAGTGTGTGGGTGTAGATGGGGGATGTCAGTGCGTCGTCAACAGTCATTTGATGGGAAGCATTCGGCGTGGTGCTTGGGCGGAACGCGCTACATTTATCTGACGCTCCATCCTCCGGACCGTGACGGTAGGCAAGTCTCAGGACGAGTGATTACCGGGATTCTGCGGTCAGTAAGGCGATTGGGCGACAAAGCATGACTGAATAGTCTAGACTGTGGAGGCGGCGCCTGAATAGGCGATTGACTTGCTTGTCGTGGGCTGCTATGTTCTGCCACAGGCGGGTTTTTCGGACTCGTGAACAAATGGAGTTCGGAGTGTCAATTCGCTGTTACAAATGAGGCGATGAAACTGGGGTTGGAAGGAAGAAGGCGAAAGGAAGAAAGGCGCGCGGCGGACTGCGCCTGTGTGGCGCAGTGCACCTCCTAATCGGAGTGAGCGGTCGGGTACACATCTGGTTCCCGTTGCCGTGTTGCCTCTGCTTGACTAACGCCTTCCGCGAATCCTGGCAGCAGGTCTTGTTGCGTATTTAAGGAATCGCACGGCGTGCCGTCGATCCGTGCCAACTTGCGCTCGAGACGTCCTCGGGCCAGTGACGGGTGCCTGACACTGGTCACAGGATGGTGTTCCGGCTTGCTTCGCGCACACAGGGCGTCTCGCAGACATGCCGGGCGTCGCTACAGGCGACGGACGGCGACAGGGCTCTCATCGCGCAGCGCATTCACCCGGATCCCCTCAAACGCCACCGGCGTGATCACCGCGACGCTCATCTTGGCACTGGTGGTCAGTGCGTTCGTGATGGCTTTTGCCCTATCTTCCCGCTCCTTTGGTTGGCTGGGGTGTCTCGCGCTTGTCCCGCTTTTTGTGGCCATCGTCCGGCGCTCGCCGGCTGGCGCCGCGTTGTCGGGCGCGTTGTGGGGTGCGTGCTTGCACCTGTTCGCTACACGGGGCCTCGATACGGAAATCTCGTCGGGTTTCGGATCGCTGCTTCTTCTAAGTGCGATTCCTGCGGTTTACGCCCTGCTCGGGGC
>JAUXGE010000343.1 GCA_030622435.1 Planctomycetota bacterium | reverse complement strand
GTGGGCAAGTGTTCGTTCATGTCCTCCTTGCGAACGAACTCCCTGACCCCGTCTTCGACGTAGATGATCCGCGCGTGGCCGGAGGGATGATAGATGACACCGGTCTGCATTCGGCCGGTCTCGGGATGCGGGTATCCGCCCCGGTTGGCGATGGTCACACGATAGCCCTGGGCGACCAGCGCCTCGGTGAATTGGTTCACATAGACGTTCTGCCCGCCCGTATCGGGCATGCCCGGGATCACCTTCCATTCGTGAACGCCGTGGTTGGTGATCATCAGGACGTGGGTTCGGCCACTGTGCGCGAAGCGTTCGCGCGCGTCATCGGTCGTCAGATTCGCTGTCGATACCATTCGCAATGTTCCTCGCGAGCCGGCCAAGCGGCTCTGATTGCCAGTAAGGATTACCCCAAGACCCCATTTACCCGGTGGGCTCGTGGGATTCTAGTCAGCACCACCCGTGTGCTTCCAGTCCTTCGCGGATGCCCGCGGCGAAAGATGCCCGGGCGTGGTACACATTCGGCGCCTGGAACGCCGCGAGCTCCGGCGCCGCGTTCCCGACGGCAATGCTTCGAAAGCCGAGTTCGGGACGCATCATGTCCAGGTCATTGCCCGTATCGCCGCAGGTGATGACTTGATCGGGCTCGATACCGAGTTTCCGGGCTACGAAACTGACGGCCCCACCCTTGCCTGAATGGACAGGCAGCAGGTCCAGGAATTGTCCGGCTGAGTAGATGACTTTGGCGCGGAGACCGGCGCGTTCCAGACCGTTGTGGATCTCCGCCAGCCGATCTTCGACGTTCTCTTCGAGGTAGTAACTGCTCTTGAACGGCGATTGCCACTGCTCGTCCTGCATTCGCGCTTCCGGAATCGCACGCAGGACGTCCTCGACAGTGGCCTTGTCCCAACCCTCGGCGATGGTCTCGTGCCAGGCCTTGTCCAGGTGATAATCACCTTCTTTTCGGAAGTGGATGTCCGTACCGACCATACAGACGCACACGTCGGCGCGACCGGAGAACTGCTTCTCGGCATAGAAAGCCTCGATCGACGGGAGGTGTCGGCCGGTGGAGAATGCCACGACTATATCATCGTGACTTCGCAGAACCTCCCACAGTGCCGGCATGGCGTCATCGTCACCGATAAAGGTGCCGTCCAGGTCGGTTGCGAGCAAACGTCTCGGTCGCATCGTTGCGCTCCCGTGCCAATTCGTGTTGCGGGCGACAAAGCCGTCCGTGATACGTACAGCTTGCAATACACCGGGCCCCAGTGGCAACGAACCTGCGGAAAGTCCTACGTCTTCCCGTCGCCCGGCTTACCGGTCCCAAAGCGGCGAGAAGGTTAGGGAATATCGGACAGGGTGACAAGAGCTGATTTGGACCTTACCCCTATCGAACCTCCGCCCCCCTCGCCAGGGATGTGGCCCTGCTTTCCCAGGCTGCGAAGGTCACCGCAAGGAAGACCCGGGTTCCCGCTTCGCTCCACCCGTGGCTACGTTCTCTCCATGGGGTTCCCACGAGAAGATCGGGACGCCGTACATGGACCCCGCGAGATGCCGCCCACTAAAAGCGGTCCACCCCCTCTACTGGGTATGCCACCCGGCGTGTCGGCATATCCCTCAAAGCAGATACGACAGGCGGTGGTCTGAAAGAGCGAGGCGACGGGATGAATGGACCCCGCTTCCGATGCGTTGGAAGCACAAATCTTATGGGACAATTCGGGGCAAATATTCAGTGAACCCGTTCGTCCCGGAGTGGCATGGCCAAGCGGACGACGGCTATGGACGCTTAGCCGGACGGACACATGCCCGCGCCTCGCACTTGGGCACTCAGAGCGATCAGCGCGGCCATGTTCACGCTTCAGGGGAGGCCTCTCAGCCTTCTTCCGGCTTGGGCACCCACAGGTGGGTTCAATGAATGTCTATAATTCGGGTGCATGGGAGGGTCCCGGGCTGGCACCCAGCCTTTGAGCACGTCCACGGGGGCCAAAACCGCGGTCCGAAAGCGATCACGGCATGACTTGTGCGAGATTGAAATAGTCTGGTTGAACAATCAGGGGTGCTGTTCGGTTATAATAGGGCGTGGCTATGATGACGAGAGGTGCCCGGGGGATCGTAAACCTACCGGTGATACGTGAAGCGGGGCTCGCTTACCGCCACCAATGCTGGAATCCTCGAGGCCATTGTGACCGTCGTCCGGTGGGTTGGCCCATGGAGAGTTTGACTTGATTGACCGGCCTGTCAGCCAGAGAAAGGGGATCCATCTCGTGCAGCAGGTTCTCGTCGAACGAGGCGGGGGCTCGCCGACGCTTCCACAGCCTGTGCCGCATGGGCTTATCCGGACCGGGCCACACGCTGCCTTTGCACGGTTCGCGCCGAATCGGGATCGAGGTTTTGTTGGACACCGGCCCTCCTCGATCATCGCACGTACACTGGCATGTTGGTTCGTCATTGCTGTTACCATTCTGTCACAGTCGGCTGTCGTTGCGCAGGATCCATCGAACGGCTTGACAATCAGGCGGTCGCGGGTCACCAATCATGCGACGTTCATCACGGCAAATACCGGGGAGACTCTGCCCATCAGGGCATCAGCCGGTCGCGCGAAGCCCGGCCCGGGTGATTTCCTGCGCGAGTACTCCCGTCTGTTCGGCGTAACCAGCCCCTCTGAACAACTGTCGCTCGCTGAGACGTCGCGGGACGCGATCGGGCATACCCACACGACTTACAGACAGGTTCACCGGGGTATTCCCGTGTTCTCCGGAATCCTCAAGGTCCACCAGGATGCGCGAGGCGGGTTTGTTGCGGGTAATGGCCATGTTTATCCGATCAAGCCGGGCCTGAGCACGGTGCCGTCGCTCGGTGCCTCCGAAGCCACTGCGGCCGCAAGGGATGAGGTTGCAGAGGGCGGCGTCACGGTGGAACGTGTGGAACTCGTGATCGTGGATCCCGGCTGGTACGGCGATCCACTGGCCGGGGCGCACCTTGCCTATCACCTGATCCTCGCGAATTCGAATCTCCCGCTGAGAGAGGCGTTCTTCGTGGATGCACACACGGGGGCGATCCTCGATCGTTGGTCAATGGTGTACGATGCCCGATGGCGATCTATCCACGATGCGGAGGGTGGAAGCGACTGCTGCTTCGCAAGCGGTGCGTTGGGTTGCGACGACTCCGAATGCACAGCTGCGGTTTGCGAAAAGGATGAATCCTGCTGCGAAGACGAATGGGATGTATATTGTGCCAGGCGAGCCGGGTACGAATGTAACGACCTGTGCATCCCGGGTGCGCTGGCGCGTGAGGAAGGCGATCCACCGACCGAGGTCGCCGAGGTAGACGCGGCCTACGATTACTTCGGGGACGTGTATGACTACTATCATCGTGCCTTCGGACGAGATGGAATAGACAACGCCGGTCTGCCTCTTGTCGCGACGGTCAACTCCCCCGTTCCAGGGTGCCCGAACGCGTATTGGACCTCCGCAGGGCCGCAGGGTGTTTTTTGTCCGGGGACGGTCATCGACGACATCGTGGCGCATGAGGTGACTCACGGGCTGACCTTTTTGACGGCAGGGCTCATCTATCAGAACCAGCCGGGCCAACTGAACGAGTCATTCTCCGATGTATTCGGAGAACTTGTGGATCTGTTCAACGGGGATGCGGCATTTGCCGGATCGCCCGGCGGCGTTCCGTGGCCCGCGCACACGACCGGTCCGGGGCAGGATGCGCCGAACGGATTACGGACGGCGTGCAGCAGCGTAGATGACGACTACCCGGACGGCGTTCGCTGGCTTCTCGGGGAAGACGCCGAGGCCTTTGGGGGAGCTATCAGGGACATGTGGGATCCCACCTGCGAGGGCGACCCCGACCATGCGAACAGCCCACTTCAGACCTGCGACATTTTTGACGCCGGGGGTGTTCACAGTGGCAGCGGCATTCCAAACCACGCCTTTGCCCTGGCGACGGACGGCGGGGAGTTCAACGGCTATACGATCAACGGGATCGGGCCTATCAAGGCGGGTGCCGTGTGGTATCGAGCGTTGACGACGTACCTGACGGTGGCATCCGACTTCCAGGACGCCTACGCCGCGTTCAACCAGGCCGCCGCCGACCTGGTCGGCACCTTCCCCGACGACCCTCGAACCGGCGGACCTTCCGGCGATATGTTCACCGCAACTGACGCAGTCGACATAGATGCGGCGCTGCTAGCCGTCGAGATGGACACGCCCGGGCGATGTGGATGGGCGGACCCCGTGTTGCGGTCGGATCCGGCGAATCGGTGTGCGCGGGCGTCGATCATCTACGAAAACGACTTCGAGGACGGAGCCGACGGGTGGACGGTCTTCAACTCGGGACCGGCGACGCCCTACGACTGGCTATTGATGGAGGATCTGCCGTTCGGGCGAGCCGGTTCTGCATGGTTCTGTTCGAACGGTGAATATAGTGACTGCGGCGCCTTGGACGAGTCGGGTACCCATACGCTGCAGAGTCCACCCATCACTCTTCCGGCGGATGGGGCTCATCCTTATCTCACCTTCACGCATTATATGGAGTCGGAGCCGGGCTACGACGGCAGCAATATAAGCATTCGCATCAACGGTGGTTCGTGGCAGGTCGTCCCTGTCGCGGCGTTCGAGTTCAATCCCTACAACGCCGTCCTACGGTCGTTATCTCCCTACGGGAGCACGAATCCGCTTGCCGAACAGGAGGCGTGGACGGGGGTCGGCGGGCGTTGGGGTACGTCTGTCGTACGCCTCGGTGAACTCGCGCATGGCGGGGATACGATCGAGCTCAGGTTCGATTTCGGGAAGGACGTGTGTGCCGGATTCGACGGATGGTATGTGGATGATTTCGTCGTTTATACCTGCCCCGACTGCGACCTTGATGGTCTGCCCGATCATCTCGACTTCGTCTTCACGGCGTTCTCCGGTTTCATCACGGATATGGGCGCTCACTTCGAGCGGGGACTCAGGCTCGTGGCGCCGCCTCGGGCCGCGGGTGATGTGACGCTCTCTTTCAC
>JAUXGE010000320.1 GCA_030622435.1 Planctomycetota bacterium | reverse complement strand
TCGTCACAGGACGGTGGCATTCGTTGCACCCATCCGTTTGAACCTCAGCATATCCCCAAGACTCATCTGCAGGTTGAATGTTGTGGTCCAACCCGTACACTTCCTTCGCCTCGACGGGAATGCCCTCGTCCTCAGGATCGAACCAGTTGACGCCGTCGGTCTCACCCGGATCCTCGTACCAGACGCGTTCCCCCTTGACGAGCACGGGGTTCAAGGCCACAGGCTGACCATAGCTGTCGTTGCCCTTGAGAGCCTGCATGTATAGCAGCATCTCGGCCGGCGTGTTGATCTCGGGTTTGCCGTCACCGTTGTCATCGTTGACCCCGGTAAGCGGCAGATCCCCGGTGATCTGCCTGAGACGCCAGAGGATGATCGGGTGGACCGTGTCGTCGCTCATAACCTCCGGCGTGCCGTTCTTATCCCAATCGGCCCAGTGAATGGCGATTTCCTCTTTCTGGGGGAAGAAGCGATCCAGACCGTCACTGTCGATCTTCGAACGAAACGTCGGATACCATGTGCTCTTGTCCGGATTCGATGGGTCGAGCGGATCGGCCGAGAGAAACTCATCCGTGTAGTAGTGGATGGCCGAACCCGTGACTGACCAATCCGTGACCAGGAGTGCCCGCTCCAGCGGATACCGAATGTGGCAGGCCTGACAGGAGAGGGTCCGCATCATACCTACGTCATTTTCGAAGAAACCCATGCCGTGCACGTAAATGTCCCCGATGCCCGACGCATCCGGCGCGTCCGGATCCTTGTCGGGGTTGGGAGACAAATCGGGAAGTACGGAAAAATGGCACTGCCGGCACGACCGGAAACCGTCCCAATCCAGATCGTTGCGGAACTGGGTGTAGGGCGAGTCACCCTTGGTCACGTTGTGCTCCAGGTTGCCGGGGTGGCAGTTGCTGCACGCGGTCGCCTTATCGTCCGGGATATCATTCTCCGGAACCTCATCGTTACGCTGCGTCAGATTCTTGAAGTGCACGTCGCGGTCGTCGAACCACACCATCCCACGCTTCTCCGCCGCGCCGCCAGCCGAATGGCAGCCCCAGCACGCTTGGTCCGTCGGACGGCTCGCCAGAGCACTCTCCGGCAGGCTGACCGTATTGTCCGGGTTTTGAACCAGGCTCCCGTCAGTCACACCGGCCGTATAGGCGATCTGCAGAACGGGCGGATCGGCCTCCACATCAAGCGTGGAAAACCAGCCCTGGCCTGCAGTGCCCGACGCAGCAAACGCGGGCACCGGGTTATCCTCACCGTCCACCAGCGCGGTCGTTGCCCCCAGGACATCCGCCCGCCATTCCCGGTGCATATCCAATCCTCCGCTCCAAGTCCTGTCAGCGCGATGGCAGTGGAGGCATTCGGGTTCCGCGACTCCCGTAACATCCCAGGGAGCGGGACTGATTGAACCGTCCGCATCGTCGATGTAGGCGTAGTCGCCGTCGAGAACCACGTCGCCCGCCGTCAAGCCCGACCGCTCGTATCCGAACTGATGCGTCTCCGAGGCTTCGTTGTAGCCGTAGAGCATCTCTCCGTTTCGATCGAACTCGGCAGGACCACCGCCCACGTGACACGCACCGCACTCGTAAGCCCAGGAGAACGTCGTCAAATCCATGACGGACTCGTTCACGTTGCTCTTTCCGGCCATCTGCCGGTTGAACCCGCCGCTGCCGCCCGACCACCGGCCGTACATGCCGTCGCTTCGGATCCACCATCGTCCGTCACCCCAGAAGTCGTCGTGCATAGACATACTGCCGGCCGTGTTCGTACGCCCCTGTTGGAAGTGAGAACCGTTGGTGATCTCATCCACGTCGTGGCATTCCGTGACGCCACAGGTCTGCCGAGCACTGTAAGGTTCGGTTGACGCAATTGTCAGGAGACCGCCGGAGAAGTCGCGCAGCGGGATCGGAAGGTGGCCGACGTCGCGCTGAAACGCGGCTATGTCGGCCAGGTCGATGTCACCATCCAAATCCACATCAAATGGAACCGTGCAATCCGGAGATGTCGCCGCGATTCCCGGCCCCGACGCATCGAGACACGTACGGCAGGCGGCGTAGTCCACGAGGTCCACGTACCCGTTGTCGTCCGTGTCGCCCGAACCTGCGAACGCCACAGCAGTCAGAATCATTGTGCAGAAGCAGGCCGATATCCCGACCGGTCCCCAGCCCTTGCCTCTCATGTTCCTCTCCTCCCCCGAAGGGTGTTTCACTTCTTTGTGTGGAATCCCCATTCCAGTACTCGAACACACACAGCCACGACCCGGGTGATCGCCTCCTGGCGATCCCGGTTCAGCTTGGCGGCGCGGCATCACGCACAGTCGTTTAGGGTGGGTGCTTCTCAACCCCGCGTGCCTCGGGCGCACTTCCCCCTCTTATATAGCTTAGGCAAACCGGATGCCGGAGTGAATTGATTTTTCTGACGACCTCCTGGGCCGCGCATCATTTTCGGAACGTAGGCACAACGTCCGATATCCAGTCGTATTCGAGCCCCCTCAGCCGCCCACCTTCTTCGCTTGAATCCGGTTCGTCTTGAGATCGACCAGTTCGATGATCGAGGCGAACTTGTCCTCAACGAGATGCTCTGCCAGGGTCTCAGCCGTCATCTTGGCGCGGATGTGGAACGTCGCAATCTCTTTCGTCATCGAGTGATTGACGGCCGTAACCGTGTCGATGTTCTTTAGCATTTTCTTGAGCTTGATAGCGTCGACGACACTCATGCCCTCGACCTCGAGCACGAGTTCCCCACCGGCAGTGATACGCGTGGTCCATCGCCTCATGACACTCTGATAACACCGCTCGACAAGTTCCTGACCGGCGTTCTCGAGCGCCTTCTTCCCGGCCTGTGGTGAGATTGTGTGGAAACCGCGGGCTCCACCGCGCCAATTGGCCAGCGATTCGCTCGCCAGCAGTTCCCCCGTGTCCGTGTAATACATCTTGATCATGCCGTCGCCGTTGTACATGATCACGTCCTGCCCAGCGAGGTTGCGCACACCGGCCGAGTTCGCCTGGGCGGTTCCCATAATGAAGATCTGCGTGCCGAAGTCCTTGGCGATGGCCTGCACCTTAGCGACGTTCTGCTCGGATGCGGCGTCGGGCGACTCCTTATCGGCAATCCGGCGGATGTGCTGCCCGGCGTAAACCTTGAAGCCGGCCTCGAGCAGACGGTTCTCGATCTGCGACTCCAGAATGCTGCTGTCTTGAATCACACCGTCGATACGCTCATCAATGTAAACCGCGATCCCCGGCCGCCCGATCTGATCGAGCACGTTCTGCACCTCGCCCCATGTCGAGGCGATGGCACTCCTTCTGACCTTCGCGAGGATTTTGCAGTACTTCACGCCACCCGCCGCGTCACCCTCATCGAGAATCCTGTACTCCGTGATGATCCCGTCGGCCCGCGCGTAGATCGTGTCGCGGATCAACTCGAAGTCCTGGGTCTTGCTGTGCGAGCTGATCTCGACACCGGCCCCCCGCTCGAGCGCATTGCGCATCGCGGCAAGGCGAGCAGCATCCTGAGAGATACCCTCCCCCGTCCCAGGCACCTCCACCACATCCTCCTGCGCCGCAACCGGCAGCGCCGGGCAAATCGCCAGTAGCAAACTCAGAGCGAGTCCTCGTGCGAAGTTCCTCATCGTAGCCTCTCCTTTTCACCAAAAGCGGCGTAAGCAAACGCAGTCGCGCGGCGTTTGGGATTGTGTCAACTCGCCCGGCCCGGTCAACCCACGACACGATCACGACCGCGATGAGCAACCGAAACGCCCTGCCATCGGGTCGTCCGTTCATTGCAGGTAACGCGCCGCGGACAACATCCCTTCCGGCGCAAGACACCGATCACGTACTCCACGAAGACTCGTCTGCAAATGCCACTCGGCAAGCGTAACACCACCCACAGGACAGACTCCCCCGTATCGCCCTTGGTTAGTCCCACCGCATCGCACGGCACTCCAAGGCCTGGCCCAGGCTTCCCAGGCCTTGATTTCGACCCCGTCAGAGACCATTAGCATGTTTCCTTGTCCGAATACGACACGTCAGCTTCAGCCCCCATCATCCGCTTCTGGGTATCCGCACTCGCCTCATCTGCGGGGCACAACGAATCCGAAGGGAGGTGTCCAGTGCCCACGGAATCGGTTTTGGACTAATCATGCGGCGGTCATGTCCGCCGGAGACGCTCTGCCGGTTGAGTCGGATGGCGAAATGGCCGATCCGAATCACGTCGCCCGACTCGCAGGGTGTGGGTCGGCAGAGATTTGGCTACGCGCGTTTGCTGGCGAGGACATTGACCGGCTTCTAGGATTCGACCATGAGCGAAACCATCCACCGACAGACGCTCTACGCCACAGCCCCGAGCCGCCCCCTCGTCGGCTCTCTTTGCTTCTGGCTGACGCTTCTCGCGGGGTGCGGCGACATCTTCGGGCCGGTCCCCGCCCCACTCTTCAGCGCACACCTAACGATCGAGGGTGAATCCGTCGGCTCGGCCATCATCGACACCGGCGGGGACTACGAACTGATGCTTCGCGAGAGTTTCGGTCTCGAGATCGTGGACACGGCCGAAGTCCTGGCGTTCGGTGGGAAAGAACTCGTTGGCATAACGGAAGGATTCACCTACACGGCCGGTGGCTGGGAGGAGGCAACCGACGGCGCACTTGTTGGAGTTTCGGCGTGTGACTGCAACGGCTTGGGCTTTCATTTCTTCCGAAAGACCGGCACGGTGCTCGGGCTGGATTTCACACAGCGGCGTGCCAAGCTCTCGCCTGTCGCCCCGATAGGCGGCGTGACGATCCCATTCATGTTCCCGCCGGCATCACTCGGCGCGTTCGAGAGCGCCTTTGTCGAAGTCGTGGTGACTTCAGGTGAGGACTCGAAACGCATCGTTGCCCTGTTCGACTCGGGCAGCAACACGAGCGTCATGCGTCGTGGGGTCGTCGGAACACCCTCTCGACTGACGCCCGATTGGCTCAGCGTCACCATCACCGAGCCGCAACTGGGCACCGTGGCCGCTACTGTCGGCCTCTTCGACACGCCCGACCTGCCCGATTTGATCATCGGGACCGACATCATGCGCGTCTGGTCGGATCGATGGTACTTCTTCTTCTCCGAAAGCGGCGGCACACTCACGGTATTCCCACGCGAGGAGGATGAGATCACGCAAACGGACGCCGCGAAATCGATTTGGGATTCACTCGGACTACAATAAGACGAAGGGGGGTAGACGGTTAGCTCCTCCTGCCCCCACATCTTGTGGATCACCAGCCGTAGCCGTGGGTGATATCGGCTTCAGTGACAGGTCCGGTGACGACGGCTTGTTCGAGGAGCCGGCGAAAGACGAGACCGCGGCTGCGTGAGGTGCGACGGTTGAACCGGAAGGTGAACTCCTCCAGGTAGGACTGGAGGTGGCGG
>JAUXGE010000009.1 GCA_030622435.1 Planctomycetota bacterium | reverse complement strand
GCGCAACACGGACCGCCTAATAGTACTCGATCACAGCCGTCTGGGAAGTGGATCGCAGACCTTCCGCGCCTACTTCGATCGTGGGCCGGTTGAACTGACGACCGAGTAACGCGATCACATCCTACGGCTTGCGGGCTTCTGATTCCGTAGAGCGATGTCTCCTGAACTCGGTTCCGCTGCCACACGCTTTGAGGTGATGGATATCGGTCCGTCCGGCGGTTGTGGAGCTGAACCGGCAGTACTATCGGTACCGGGTCGCGTCATCGTGTCCGGTATGCAAGTGATTCATGCGGTTAGCCGAAGCAAGTGCACGACGGAAGTCCATGCACGCGGGTGCGAGGTCGTACCCATAAAGAGCGACCCTCGACCCGTTTCGACTCGGCCTCTCCGGAGGCGGTTCACAGAGAATTGGGCGGTAGCCTTCTTCAAGGAGCAAACGATGATGATGAAACGTGGCGCTTTGCTGATGCTGTCGTGTGGTTTGATCGTCATGTTGACGGGCTGTGCAACGTTGATTTCCGGCGAGACGCAGATGGTCACGATTCATTCGACGCCTCCAGGCGCCTTCGTCAGGGTCGGCCATCAAACAGGGAACACACCGGTTTCCTTCAACATTCCCAAGGGGGAGGATTACCCGATCGAAATCTCACAGGGACCCGACAGGCGTCTCCTGCCACTCCGTCGGAAGCTCGATCCGATAACATTGCTGAACCTGATTCCGCCGCTGTGGCCCGGTTTCATTGTCGACGCCGTCACGGGCTCGATGACCAAGTACGAACCGGACGTGATCTCCATCGATTTTCGAACGGGACTTGCGACACAACAAACCCAACTTACAAGCATGCCCTAGTGAAAGAGCTGCTAAGGCTTCAGACGCTTGCCGGGCCTACGGGAGTTGTGCCGACTCGACACGGTCCTCCCCCTGCAAAGTCATCCGGGCGGCCATGGCCCCGGCGCCTGGCCTTCAACCCGGTCGGGAGTGGGCCTGACGTGAACCGCGCGACTGGAAGTCCCCTCATCCAGCAGTAGGGCGTCAGTAGGGCGGGTGAGTGCTGGAATCCATATCGGTCACCCTTCCGGTTTTCGCACCGGAATGCCCCGGATACAATGAACGCCGCACAGGATGCGTAGAGCTGGTTTGCTGATGCATGGGCGCGAGGCTTGGAGGATGGGCATGTTCAAGGTGAGTGTCGAGACGACCTTCTCAGCCGTTCACCGATTGAGTCTTGCCGACGGGACGATCGAGCCGCCGCACAGCCACGACTGGGTTGTCAGGGCCACGTTCGCGAGGCCCGAACTCGATGAAACCGGCATGGTCCTCGACTTCCACCATGCCCGCGACGTCCTTGGAGCGATCGCGGGCGATCTGCACCGCACCGATCTGAACAGCTGCAAAGGGTTCGGCGCCGGCAACCCGACTGCCGAGAACGTGGCCAGCCACTTCTTCAGGCGCCTGTACGATAGAGGTCTAACGGCCGTTTCAGCCGTAGAAGTCACGGAGGCGCCCGGCTGTGTGGCGAGCTACGAGTTCGCCGCGCCTATCGAACATGCAGAATGACACGCTTGTTTGACGATGTATGGGGCAGTCCATAGAATCCATGGAGGATAGGCCTCGACGGGGGTTACGTTTTGAGGATCAGTGTGCGATGAGCCTTCTTTGCGAACGTTGCCAGCAGGCCAAGGCGACCGTTCACATCACCGATACGATTCCCAAAAAGCGGGAGCGTCATTTGTGTGAAGACTGCGCCGAGAAGGAAGGCGTCATCATCAAGCAACCCCACCCGACCAGCAACGAGATCCTCCAGCAATTCCTCAAGCACAAGACCGGGCTCGGTACCATTGAGGACATGACCTGTTCCCGATGCGGCATGACATTCCGCGAGTTTCAGACAAAGGGACAACTCGGTTGTCCGCACGACTACGAGGCGTTCGAGAAGGTGCTGATGCCGCTCATCGAGCGAGCCCATGAGGGATCCACGCAGCACATCGGCAAGGTTCCCGCCACGGCCGGCGAAACGATTCGAAAGCAGTCCGGTCTGATGCGACTGCGCCGAGAGCTTCAGGACGCCGTGGAACAAGAGGATTACGAAGTGGCTGCACGCGTGCGCGACCAGATTCAGACCCTGGAGTCCGGATGACCATCGACGAACTGACGCGCACGACCGGTGAGTGGCTTCGAGGTGTCGGAAACATGTCCGACGTCGTCGTCTCCTCACGAATCCGCCTGGCGCGCAACCTTGCCGATCGCCCCTTCTTGTCCACCGCCGATGGGACGGAGAGAACGGAGATCTACCGCATCCTCGCCGATGCGATCACCTCCGCACCGATCAACGGTGATGCGATCCTCGTGGACATGCAGGAGGCCGACCCGGTCGATCGCGAATTGCTGGTGGAGCGGCATTTGATCAGCCGCCAGCACGCCGAAGGCAAGGGAAGTCGAGGCGTTTCGTTCACCTCCGATGAAACCCGGGCCATGATGCTCAACGAAGAGGATCACCTTCGCATCCAGGGGTTGCGCTGCGGGTTGGAGCTTGAAGCGCTTTGGAGAGACGTAAACACGCTCGACGACACATTGGCCGAGCGGATCGCCTTTGCGTTCGACAAACGGCTGGGATTCCTCACCGCCTGTCCGACGAACGTAGGCACGGGCATTCGCGTCTCGGTCATGTTGCACCTGCCCGCGCTCCGCCTGACCAAGGAGATAGAGCGGGTCGCTCGGGCCGCCAGGGACATGCACCTTGCCGTTCGCGGCATGCACGGTGAAGGGACCGAGGCCATCGGTGACTTCTACCAACTCTCCAACCAGACAACGCTTGGCAAGACGGAAGAACAGGTGATCGATGCGTTCAGCAAGGCGATCATCCCGAAAATCGTCGAATACGAGCGAACGGCACGGGATTCGCTCTCCAGCGAAGGCACCGCTGGAGTGGACGACAAGATCTGGCGGGCGTACGGCACACTTGCCAATGCCCGGAGCATCAGCAGCGAGGAGACGCAGACGCTCCTATCTCCGATTCGTATGGGAATACACATGGGGCGATTTTCGCTTATCGACATCCCTGTTCTCAACGAGTTGCTCCTGCATACACAGCCTGCCCACCTGCAGAAGCTTCACGGCAAGACGATAGACGAAAATGAACGTGACTTCCTTCGGGCCGACTACCTTCGCAAACGCTTCGCCGCGTTGTCGTAGATCGAGCTGCCCGCTTCGAGGGGATTGAGCCGATGGGCTCAGGTTTCTCACCAACAGATTCGCAACAGCAAGGCTCAGGTGCTTCGCTCTGGTCCTTAAAGCCCGGTTAGCAGTTCGGAAACCTGGAGCCCCAGGGAGTTGCTGATCCGAGCGAGCGCCCAAATCGACGCGGCGTTCTTGCCGAGTTCGACCTGGGAAAGCTGGGAGGTCGTCAGGTCCGTCCGATCCGAAAGCTGTCGCAGCGTCAGGTTCTGAGAGAGCCGGTGGCTACGGATCCGTTGGCCGATCAACCGATTGAGTTCGGCTTCATCGGTGTAGATTATGCCCATACGGTGGCACGCCCGCTCAACCGAACCGATCAATGCCTCCTGCTGGAACGGCTTGGCAATGTAATCGCATGTGCCGCGGCGCATCGTCTCGGTCGCGCTGTCGAGATCGGGATAAGCTGTCATGACGATGCAGCTCATGCGTTCGTCAATTGCCTTGAGTCGCTCGACGACCTCGACGCCGTCCATCTTGGGCATACGCAGGTCGATGAGCGCTATCTGAAAGGACTCCTTCTCTGCTATCTCGATCGCTTCGTCAGGATCGGTGCAGGTTCGGGGGCTGTAACCGCTGTCCTCGAGTAGCAGGCCCACCGTCTCGCAGATCGACGGATCGTCGTCAATCACCAGAACCTTGATGTGATGTCGCACGGCCATTTTCATGTCCTTAGTTCCACATAATGCGGGGCTGTCCAAGGCCCGCGAATCCCTTCCACACATTCCCTTTTACTAAGCTCGATGAGAATCGCGCCGGATACGCCATCCAAGGCAAACCACAACGTTCCGCGCCGACACGACTCATCCCGATTAGCCGCCCTTCCCGGACCAGTGCAGACTCAAGTCCGGTAAGTTGCCCAGTCCGTGTTACCGCAGCAGTCACGGAACTACTGTGACAGGCGACTAGCCCAGGATGTTAGTGCACCACTGGACAGGATTCCAGCGGTAATCGAAGGAACAATCTTATTGTCGGGAAATTTTTTGGATCACATCAGTAATAATAGTGCAGCCATGTAATAAATGCATTCCGAATGGATCGCAAGATGCTGGCCGCTGTCACAAACTGCGAAACGCGGGTTGCCCTGGTGCCGCGATGTGCAAAGCAGGGACAACCGGGCTCTTCACACGACAACAACATGTGGTCTGCCAGGCAACATGCACCCTTGATGTAGGGGCTGTTCAGACACACGTCCTGAAAATCAAGGCGCTACTTCGAGTTCCTCGAGAACGACATCGAAACGCTGAAGAGAGCCGTCCGTCAGGACGAAGACTCCGCTCCGGCCATCGACCGCCGCGTAGTGGCCTTCTTCCGTGCCGGATCCGCCTCGAAGACTCGACACACGCAGGACATGCTGCGCGCCGTCCTTCACCGTGACCGTCACCTCATGTGAAGGTTCCGACAAACCGTATGCGGCGAGATCTGCAACGCTGTGGTGAACGAACCGATCCGTGCGAAGGTCGTGCAATTGAAGGAGAAGGTTATCCACCTTTGCTTCATCGAGTGGCAGGTCGGGTTCAGCCGGGTAGACCCAGCGGTCGTCGCGTCTTTCGAATACGTCGGTACGATCACCTTTGCGGATGGAGAAGCTGCTTACCTGACCGTCCGGGAAATCCAAAACGCGATCGGTGCGAACCTCGGCTTGAAGCTGTCGGAGGAAATCCCCGGAGACCTGATAGACCGTACCGCGGTCCGCTCGCATCGCATAATGTTTGCCGTCATGCTCCGTGACCCTGAGTTCGAGCGATTGCTCGGTCGGCGGCCTTTTGCCGGCGGGTTCCGGACCGTCTCCCTCGCTGGACGGCGCGGAGACCTCGGAAGCTCTGTAGACGAGCGTGACTGTTACCTGCGGCTCGTTCATGCCGTAAGCAGTCGGCTCAGCGTTCTCCTCGACGACCTGCTCGGCGCGAAGCCCGCCGAGCGCTTCGACCAGCTTATCCATCTGATCGGTTCGGACCCCGGCCTCGACCGGCTCGATCATGCTCCAATCGGTCCCATCCCTCTTTAGCGTTACGGTCTCGGCAGGGGCGAGTTCGCCGAAACCCGGCCGCCGGGCGGACAGACTGATCCGCTCGAACCGGCTGGGCAGAACGTCCACGATGGTTCGATCACGGTATACCTCCGGTCCGCTCAGAAGTGCCGAGACATCAGGCGTACGCACTTTCGCAATCGAGGTAAGGTCGTTGCGGCGAACGTATACAAGCCGTTTCGTCTGCTCGTCGGTGTGACCGCCGACGGCGATCCGCTCGGCCCCTTCGACACCCGGTATCGCCAGTTGGATTTCGCCGCGCGGCTGTACCAGACCGAACGATGCGAGGTCGTCAGGGGGGTCATCGATGAAGGCGACGGCGGTCAGATCGCCGATCGCACGAAGTAGAGTGGAGACGGCCGAGTCCTCCGCGCGTCCACCATCCGGATCGAAGAACCAGGCCCCATCTCTCTTGAAAAGGCTCGTGGAGCCAGCAGGTGTGATCAGCTTGACGCCGGTGGCGTCGCCGACATCGACCATGGTGATCCGCATCTCGCGCCACTCGGACATGACCGGTTTGAACGTCTCGGCCATGGTCCTGTTGACCGTCGCGATGTCGGTCTCGTCGCCGACCCGCATGTACGTCTTGGTTTCCTCGCCGAGCGGGGATTGATCGGACAAATGCAGCTCGTACGTTTTGATTCTCGTCTCGAACTGAGGAGTTTCCTCCGCATCAGCTTCCGGTTCCTCCGGTGTCGCAGGTTCTTCCCCTTCAATCTCTTCCTTGATGACGGGGATCTTCTCCTCGACCGTCGTACGCACGGTCAGCACAGCCGGCTCGAGGCCGTATGCAGCCAGTGCTCCGGCGTCATCGTCCTGCCACTGTATGGCGCGTAACCGTCCCATTGCCGTGAGCATTTCATCGACCTTGCCGGTTGACCGGGCCGTTACCGGTGACGCCATCATCCACCGATCGCCGTCGCGGTTGAAGACGTACGTGACCGGCTCGGCGGGGTTGGAACGGTCGGTGATCTCGACGCGTGTTGCGCTTCCGGCAGCAAAGTCGAAGAGTTGCTTGTCGCGATAATCCAGCGGCTTGTCCTTGACCAGACTGCTCAGGTCGTCCTTAGCGACGACGATCTCGTCGCTGCCGGCCAGGCGTACATAGGTCTCGCGCCGGCCCGCCGGTTTGCCGATCTCGATCTTGGCCGTCTTGCCGTCGGCATTGATCAGCGTCACGGTCGTCTCGGGTGGGTCGAGGCCGGCGTCAGCGGCGGTAACGGCGCCGGGTTCGCCGGGTTTGTAGCTCAATTCGTATTGCAGCCTCCCGAGCGTATTGCCGAACTTGTCCACCTCCCACCGGACGCACTGCATCTGTCGCGGAGAGGTCATGCGCCACACGGGTTGCCCGCCTTCGGTGCCGGCGGGCTCCTTCTCGAACTCCCAAGGCTCGTCGTTCTTGCGCTGACAGACGACCTTCACGATGTCGCCCGGTTTGTCCTCCAGCAGGTCGCGAGTCATGGGGGACGTACCCATCGACATGGGTGTTGTATCGATCTGCTCCTGTTGCGGGCTGGACCGGATGAAGAAGTACACCACGGCGACCAGCGCGAACAGACCGGCCAGAAACAGTGTCGTTCTCGTGTTCATAACGTGTTACCTGCGTCGAACCCACCAGACCACACAACCACAGACCAAGGCCAACGCCGGCCACAGGGCGATCGTCACGATACGCACGGTCCGCACGGTCGATTTGTCTTCGATCTTCAGGACCGCGGGGTCTATCGGGTTACCGATGTTCATGAACTCGGTGTTGTCGTTGAGCCAGTGCAGCGAGTTGATCACGAGCGAAACGTTGCCCGGGTTCAGGGATCGGAACACGAGCCCTTGCGCTGTAATCGCCATGCCGCGTGCGAAGGCCACGTTGTCGACGGCGAAACCCTCGCTGCTTACCACAACGACTTTTGCGTCACCCTTGGTGCCCGCGACGGCCAGGTCGAACGGACCGGTCAGGTCGTCATCTCCCGGGGCGAAGGGTTGCTGAGATTGAGCATCGCTCAGAAGTTCCTGGACGTTCTTCTCACCCCAGATGCCGTCGGTCGGCGGCATTATAACGAGAGGGGTCAGTTCCACCCCGTCCGGAGGTACGTCGGCCAGTTCGAGCCGGGCGCACAGTGGCAGGACGAGTTGGCGAGCCGTCGCTCCCGAGACGATGGCGTGATCGCCGACGTCCGGATCACGCATGGCGTAGAAATCCCGGCGGGCGACAACATACTTGCCGGGAGCCTGACTCATCGTTTCGACCAGCAGAGCGGACGTGTCAATGTTGATGCCCCATTCGTTACTAAGGTAGTCGTTGAATTCGTAGGTGGATGCCATCAGACCGAATGGTCCGGCCTGCCAGCCGGCGATGAACAGCGCCCGGCCGTCCTTCCCGATCGCAGCGAGGACCGACCGCCGATGCGTCTCGCCGAACGGCGGCTCCTGGCTGGGCTGCCCCATGGGACCGCGCTGCGGCGGAGCCGGTTTCAGGACGACGTAGATCGTGCGCGTCGGTTCGGGGTCGATGTCGGGAGGAGTCGTTCTGCTCTTGACGTCCCATTCCTCGACGATGAAGTTCGCATCCTCGAGCTGCTGCTTCATGGCCGAGTACGGGGCGGGTGGTTGCCCCGGCATGAAGCGGCCGAAAAACAGCGGTGTGCCGCCGTATCGGACGAACACGACGGCGGTCTGTTCCTTGTGTGTTGCACGCAGGATGGCAGATGTCAGCTTCTCCTCTCCCTTGAACGCCCGCTGATCGAAGCCGGCGCGGCCCATCGATCCTTCCCGGATGGGCGGCCAGACGGAGGCGAAGTCTACCACCATCGCATCGTCGCCGGTCTCGACGAGGATCGAGTTGCCGGTCGGAGCAAGTTTGCCGACCAGGTCGTCCACCTCGAGCGGTTCGAGCTCTTCAAGCGCCGTCTTCTCTCCTTCCACGTCGGCCATCAGATCGGCGTAGCGGTTGCCGGCTTTCGCAAGGAACTCGACGTACGGGGCAGGAAGACCAGGGTTGGCCTGTACCTGCTGCGAACCGAACTCACTGATGTCCTTTAGCAGCTTGCCTAACTCCCGGTAGAGACGGCGGAGCTCGTCGATCGCGGCCGAGTACTGCGGCGTGTCGCCGGTGACGAAGACGTCGAGCCGGTCCCGCTGCGCTTCGAGCTGGTCCGGCCAGCCTCCCAACACGCGCTGAATCGGCGCGATGACTCTTTGGCCCGCATCATCGGTCATCGGCCCACCCAACTCCCCAAGGCTGCTGATTTCCGTCTGAATCAACTTGCGCATCCGCGCATCGAGGTCGTCGCTGTAAACGTCGATCCTCTGCTTGTAGGCGGAGACCTGACTCGCGAACACGGTCATCTTGTGCAGGCGGCCCAGGATGCCGCGGAACTTCTCATGATCCTTCAGTGGGTTTACCCATTCTGCAATGACCTTGGATCGGTTCGTCGCCTCGTACAGATCGATGAGATCCCGAACGGCCTGTCGATACCTGGATTGGTCGGCCTCCTCACGATCGGTCTCGAAATACAGTGAGGTGACACGCACGTTGGTGTCCAGGCTGCGCAGAAGGCTCTCCGTGGCATCGCTCAGGCTGTTTATGCCCGATGACGTCATATCACCGCGCATGGGTATCGAGTACGCGATGGCCTGTACGACCACCACGATCGCGATCACGAGCACCGTGGCCACGATAACGTTGGTGCCCACGGCAAACCGGCGTCCGGCCGACGCCTCGGGAGAGTGCTTAGTATCGTTGGAGTCTACTGCCATCGCCGCATCTCCACTCGCTTGACGGTCAGGAAAAGAAACAGGGCGGTTGTCGTGAGAAAGAAAACGACATGGTTCAGGTCGACCATGCCGCGCACAAAATCGAAGAAATGTGTCCGCACGGACACGTGCTGGAGCAGAGCCCGAGGCCAACCTTCAACGGTTTGTGCCAGACCCTGCGAAGCAAACGTCATAAGGGCAAGAAAGGCGAAGCTCAGCAGCACGGCGATGATCTGGTGGCTGGAGCACGCACTGAAGAACAGCCCGACGGAGATATAGAGGGCACCGAGCAGAAACAGACCGATGTAGTTGCACGCGAGCAGCGCGGGATCCACAGGGCCGAACGTCGCCAGCAGAATCGGATACAGCAGCATCGCGCCCAGGAGGATGAGAAAGAAGACAAAGGCTCCGAGAAACTTGCCCAGCACGATTTCGGTCTCGCTTATGGGAGCCGTCAAGAGGGTCTCGATCGTGCCGCTACGATATTCTTCGCTCAACAAACGCATCGTCAACATCGGCAGCACGAAGACCAGGATCAACATGGCCCAGAACTCGATCAGCGAACGTAGCGACGCCTCCGCTCCATTGCGGAACGTACCCAGCCCGAAGGCCAGCCCGGTTGCGAACAGGAAGACCGCGCTGACCGCATAGGCAATGGGCGACAGGAAATAGGCGCCCAGCTCGCGTTGGATCATGGTCGTGATGTTACGCATCAGTGCCTTTCCTCAATAGCAATTCGTTGACACCGGGTCGGCGAGAGTCGACCGACCGAGACCATCAGCTCCCGGAGATCGGCGATTGCCCATCATCGATTGTCCGTGTGAATGACGGCCTGCTGCTGTCGGGCGGTAACCTGAACGAAGAAGTCCTCCAGTGTTGCCCCTTCGCGCCGAAGCTCGCGCAGCGTCCAGGACTTCGACGCCGTCAATCGGAACAGGGCCTCCCGGACGTCGCGCTGGGGTTCGGGCTCGACCGCCAGGCGCACCCAGCCGTCGGACGAAGTCGCCTCGACGTTCAGCACGCCCTCCAGCCCCTGCACCGCGCCTCGCACCTCCTCGATCGGCCCCTGCACCTCCGCGACCACGCGCGCCTTGGCGCTGAGCTGGTCGCGCAGTTCCTGCGGCGATCCGGTCGCAACGATGCGCCCGGCGGCGATGATAATAGTGCGGTCGCAGGTCTGCTCGACCTCGTGCAGAATGTGGGAGCTGAGGAGGATCGTATGATCCTCGCCGAGTTCCTTGATCAGATTGCGCGTCTCGCGGATCTGGACCGGATCGAGCCCGATCGTCGGCTCGTCCAGAATGAGCACCTCGGGATTGTGCATGATAGCGTCGGCCAGGCCCACACGCTGCTTCATGCCCTTCGATAGGTGGCCGATAGGGCGATCGATGAACTCCCCCAGCCAACACCGTTCGGTGACGCGGTTGATCGCCGCCCTGCATTCCTGCGAGTCCATACCCCGCAGTTTGCCGCGGAAGTTGAGGTACTCGCGGCTCCGCATTTCCGGATAGAGCGGGGCCGACTCCGGCAGGTAGCCCACCAGACGCCGCACCTCCATCGACTGACCGAAAACGTCGAATCCCCGCACCGTGGCCGATCCGCGGGTGGCCGGTTGGTAGCACGACAGGATCCGGAGCGTTGTCGTCTTGCCCGCCCCGTTGGGGCCAAGGAAACCGACAACCCCGCCGCGTTCGACGTGAAAGGAAACATCGTCGACCGCCAGCACGGGGCCGTATCGCTTCGTTAGGTTTGTCACCTGAATCATCGTCGTGTGTCCTGATCCAGAATTCCCCGGGACCACCCCAGAGTCGGGCGATTCAGCCCGCAAGGTGCCTCAGCCCTGGTGATCATCCGGTTACCCTCGGTAATGTCCCTGAGCACAACGAGCCTCTGTTCGGAAATCGGCGCGATCGGGAGTTCGACGGACGCCGGTTTCCTCTTTTCCAGACGCCGTGATCCGCTGCTGCACGCTCGATAAACTCAGTGGCATCGACGAGTACCGCGCCGCACAGGCCCGTGTGGCCCGACGCGCCAAGCCGGGGAACTTAACACAGTGCCAAAGCTCATGTCAAGACGGTCAAACCACTCGCTGATCCTACGATCCTACGATTCTACCGTCCGCGACAGTTGAGGCAGCGTCAGGGCAGTACACTGATACAGCCTGAAGGGCTGACCTACAGTAGCCGTGGGCAAGTCCGGCAGAGCCGGGACGCCGCCCACGGATTCTGGGATCCCAATGAACCATTCGAGCCTGTAGGGCTCGCATAATCGTCCAACCGTGAATGCCGCAGAGAATAGACGACCCATTCAGGGTCGGGAGGCTCGGTAGCGGCACTATCCGGGGGCGGCGCTACGCTTGCCCCCGGCTACTACAGAGCAGGCCTTCAGCCTGCGAACCCAACGGCCGATTCTGTCACGGACCCTGATCCTACCGGCGGACCGCTCCACTCCCGCTCGTTGCTACGCCGAAGGCTCTCGGGTGTTCTCCTTCGGCCCTGTGGGCCTACACAATCTGACAAATCGGGTCAGGCCGACCCTTCGAGTCACGATACGGCATACACGACTCGGTGGATCGTGCGACCCTCGCGGGCGTACTTGGCTTCGAAGTTCGTGCCGGACCACTCCTCTCCCGTCGCCACGGCGGCGTTCTCCCATGCCAGCTCGGACAATCCAGCTTGCCCATCCAATAGTCCGCGAATGGCCCCGAAATACTCCTCGTGATCGGATTGAATGAGCCATCGTCCGCCGGGGACCAGGCAGCGCAGGGCAGCCTCGACGAAGTCGGGCTGGATGAGCCGGCGCTTGTGGTGGCGTTTCTTGGGCCACGGGTCGGGGTGGTATACATGGAGGACCGAGACGCACGCCGGTGGGAGGTGGTGGATCACGAAGTACTTAGCATCGGTGCGCATCACACGCACGTTCGTGAGCTTCCATCGAGCCATCCGGTCCGCCGCGTAGCGGAAGTACTTGTTGGCCCACTCGATGCCGAGCAGGCATATGCCGGGATTGGCACGGGCGCGAGCCAGAAGGAAGCCGCCCTTGCCGCAACCGATCTCGATCTCGAATGGCCCGGGCGATTCGAACCATCTGATCGGATCGACGATCACACCGTCCTCGGGCGGTTCGACAATGATGTCCTCGATCGAGGGGTCCATAGTGACCATCGTCGCGTCCGGCTCGGATCATTTCAAGACCACGCGAGGCCGCAAATCCGTGCAGGTGTGGACATCACGTGTGCCAAGTGAGCGCAATCCGTGTCTTTCTGTAGCGGCCGGCGTCCCCGCCGGCCGTTGTATGCATTGGCTCGTGCCCAGCTAAACGGCCTGCGAGGACGCAGGCCGCTACGGTGGCGGGTTCACTTCGTCGAAATCAAAACGCCGACATCGACACCGAGCGCGCGGGCGATGCGCTTGAGTGTCCTGACCGTTGAACGGTCCGGGTTGCGTTCGATGCGGGATATCTGCGACTGGGGCAGGTTGAGCCTTTCGCCGAGCTGCTTCTGAGTCAGGCCCTTGGCCTTTCTCGCGGCCGCAATCCGCTCGGCGGCCAGCTCGAGGGCGAAGTCGTCCGCGTCGACGAAGTCGTCATCGCCGCGCTCGATCTGTGCGACGGTGTCCTGGACCATGTCGATCTTGATCAAGCGTTCGTACTCGTCGATGGGTACGAGCACGTGCGTCGGTTCCCCGTTGTCGACAACGTACGCCAGCGCGGGCTCAGTTTCACGTGGCCGTGACTTTCCACCGGTCTTGACGGAGCGAACGACCCCGGACCTTTGCCGAACCCGGCTCGGTCCCGCTACACGTCGTTTCCGGCTTGTGGAGGTCTTTGGTGTTGTCGTCGAACTCTCACGCATTGTCGCACACGTATCCGGTCCCGGGCTCGGTTCGTCTCGAAGATCGCGATGCACCCTTCGAACCGGAAGAGCCGGAGGATATATCAATCGTGCTATATGTCAAGCATGTTATGTTCGAATTCTTGCCGGTTGGACAGGATCCGTGAAAGAATCTGCGGGCGGGTTCGCAGGCTGAAGGCCTGCTCGAAAGTAGACGGGGGCAAGCCCCGGCGCGCCGGGACGCCGCCCCCGGATAGTGCCGCCACCAAACCTTCCGATCTTGAATGGGTCGTCTATTTTCTGCGGCGTTTACGCCTGGACGATTATGCGAGCCCTACAGGCTCGAATGGGTCATTGGGGTCCCGGAATCCGTGGGCGGCGTCCCCCCGGCGCGCCGGGGGACTTGCCCACGGCTACTGTAGGTCAGCCTTTCAGGCTGAGGATCGGTCCGCCCGGAAGGATGAACGGGTACCGTCGGTCAACACCGCGGAATTTGTGTAGATCATCCACCCCCGCTACCCCCGGGCTGTGTCCCTCGGCCCAGGCGTTCGAACCACGACCTCGACTTCCGATACAAAAAGTCGCTACGTCACTGAAGCACGGTTGTTTCAATGTTGCGTCCCGGCGGGCTACAATACATGGACAGCGCGGGCGGTGCGCGTTATCGGCCCTTGCGGCAAAGGCGGATTGCACACGGTGGGGATGGAAGTGGTACCGGATCGACGTCACATACGAGCGGCCTTGCTGACCTTACTCCTGGTCACGGCTGCCGGTTCTGCACGGGCCCAGGTCGTCTACGTGGACGACACCGCCACTGGTTCCGGCGACGGCTCCACGTGGTGCGATGCCTATGTCCATCTCCAGGACGCCTTGAGCGCGGCCAGGGATGCGGGCGGGGCGGTCAATGAAATCCGCGTGGCGGCCGGGGAATACAAACCCGATCGGGGAGAGGGGCAGACGCTTCGAGATCGCGCGGCCACGTTCGAGCTTATCAACGGAGTCACACTCGATGGAGGCTACGCCGGTTGTAATGCGATCGAACCGGATGCCCGTGACATCGCGGTCCACGAGACCGTCCTGAGCGGCGATCTTGCGGGTAATGACGTAGGCGAACGGTGGGACCCCTCGAGATACGAGAACAGCTATCACGTCGTCAGCGGCGTCGGCACGGATGCATCGGCCTGTCTCGACGGCTTCATAATCATCAGCGGTCGCGCCGACGGTAACGATCCGGATGACTCCGGCGCGGGGCTGTACAACGACCGGGGCAGCCCCACGGTAATCGATTGCACGTTCAGCGATCACTGGGCATATGACAGCGGCGGTGCCCTCTATAACACGAATCTCAGCCATCCAACGTTGACGCGCTGCATCTTTCGAGGCAACTCGGGCGACTACGGCGGGGCGATCGCCAACGACAACGGCAGTAGTCCCGATCTGATTGACTGCGTGCTCACCGGCAACACGGTCGGTTATCACGGCGGCGGTGTCTACAACAGTAGTGACAGTATTGCGACACTGACAGGGTGCTCCCTTATAGCCAACATAGCGTATTACAGCGGCGGTGCGATGTACAGCACCGACGGCAGCGGCCCGCAGCTCAGCAACTGCCTCATCACCGATAACGAGGCTCGAAATGGCGGTGGCCTATTCAGCAGCGACGGGGCTGTTCCGCTACTTGTATTCTGCACACTAGGCGGCAATACGGCCCGGTTCGGCGGTGGAGGCCTGTTCAACAAGAGTGTCACGGCCAGGCTCACGAACTGCATCCTCCGGGGAAACGCACACGGTGGAGTCATCGACGAATCCGCGCAGATCTACAGTTCGGACGGCACCCTCCCTGTCGTCAGCCACTCCTGCATCCAGGGCTGGACGGGCGACCTCGGCGGGAGCGGCAACATGGGCCTCGATCCCTTGTTCGTCCCCGGGCCGGCCGGGTGCTATTACCTCAGCCAGATCGAGGCGGGCGAGGCCGTCAATAGCCCCTGCGTCGATACTGGCAGCGGTGCGGCCGCCGGCACCGTAATAGAGACGAGGACGACGCAGAGCGGAGAAGGACTCGACACCACCACGGGCGACATGGGATACCACTACCCGGTCACTAACCGGCCGCTCGTGATGGGTGACTACGATCGAGATGGATCCGTCACCCTGGCCGACTTCGCCGGCTGGACGGACTGCGCGACCGGCCCACAACCCGCGGACGTCTCCCCCTGCTGCCGCATTTTCGACTTCGACTCGGATGGAGATTCTGATCTCAAGGACCTGGCCGATCTTCAACGGGTTTGGGCGGGTCGGGAATAGGCGTGCATGGGTGTCAATGGTAGGTTGGAGAGCAGAGGGTGATGCTATGCGGAGATGCCGCAAGACCCTGGTTTCGAAGTCGGGAGCGACCGAATCGGCGTCTCGGCGTGCCCGGAGGTCAGCCCGATGGGCGCAAGCTGGGGCAAGATGGGCCGTTTTCACTTGAATTCGAGTAGGTCGTTCAAGTTAGGATGACCGATTCAAGTTCGATAACTGGGAAATATCGGTCAGGTGGAGGATAACGACATGAGGTTGTCAAAGGCCGGTGTCGCCCTGATTGCGTTTCCTCGCACCCGTCGAGCGCGGTGCTCTTGAGCGCCGCATGGCAAGTCGGGCGACGTTCACATCAATACGCCCCACGTTCCTCGTAAACCTGACAGTGTTGGCGGCACGGCCCCACCAGCTCTGCGCTCGATCTGTCCGTCTCCGCCCGGATGACATTTTCAGGAAGCACCGGGAGCTGAATACTCCGTTGACCCCGATTCCCTCAGGATGCGTTTTCAGAATGGACGCCAGCCTTGCATGAGTTGCCGGAGGTAATCCGCCATGTCGGCCCAGGTCGAGCACTCGTCACGCAGCACGTACAGAATCGAGTAGAGCGACGATGTTGCGACGATACCCACGATCGACCAGAGGACGCTGCTTCGCATCTTGAGGCGATCGATGAGGTCCGGCCACATTCGAGGGACCATCACGACAACATAGATCGCCAGGCCGTTGATCGCCCAGTATGACAGGACCCGGACGATTCTCATGAGGTCGAATCTCTCCGGTGTCAGGCTGCCGAGCAGGTGGATCACGCCGGACATCAGCAATGTCACCATGATTGAGACGAACAACCCCTTCTTCGCCCGCATCATCGGGTAGAAGACGTAGGTGATGATCCACTCCCGGAAGAGCAGGTTCCACCGGCGCCAGCGTTCGTTGGGTGTGCGGGCGATCAGCCAGAAGTCGAAGGCGCTTCGAATAGGAAGGCCGAAGAGGCGCGCCCACCCGATGAACAGATTGAAGAAGACAATCAAGCTGCAGCAGCCGTAGAGGTAGTAGAGGTAGGAAAGCAACAGCAGCTTTGCGCCGGACGCAGCCTGCCATGTCTGTGCCGTCGTATCGTGATAAAGCCTGAGGTGCTCCCTTGCGACGAGCGCGACGAACATCATGCCCAGCGCGAAGATACCACGCCACTGCCATTGACGCCGCTGAGGCCAGTCGAGGCGGAGGTCCTTCACGGGAAACACCGGCGACATCAGAAGCCGACAGAAGAAGTAGGCTTGGCAGGTCGCAAAGCTAAGTCGGCCGGCGCATGCTTCGTAGCACGCATACCAGAGTAATGGGATGAAACCAGGGGCGAAGCGGGACATGCCCACGATGTTCGGTTCGGGGCGGGCGAGCCACTGTCCGACGTCGGAGAACACGGTGAGGTTTGGCAGGGATTGACAAGCGTTCATGAACAGGATGTAGGCGATGACGACCATCACCAACTTCCACGGTCGCGTGGCCCATCCGCCTTTAGTGATCAGGTACACACCTGACACGAAGAGCGCCAGCAAGAGGAGCGAGAGCACGTCAAACAGGCCAAGAGCCACGCCAGCAGCGGCGACGCCGGGAATCACGACCACAGGCAGCTTCGAGCGTGGAACGATGATCGAGATCAGAAACACCGCGTGGGCGACGGGGTAGAGGTTCGGCACATAAATGGCACCGGGCGTATCGACGTACTGAGATGCGTCCAAGTCAAACACCGCGCAGATGACACGGAGCACCCGGAACCGATACGACTCGAAGATGACAAATGGAAGGCTAAGGCAAACGTTCAGGAGCGTCCATTGGAGCGCGTCGCCACCCCTGACCTGGCCGAGGCGAATGCGGTCGGCCTTGTCGTGCACCTTCTCCACAAGGCTGGCGAAGCCGGCGGACACACCCCGATTCAGACCGGCCCACCAGTCGTTGTCTAGAAGGCTGAGTGGGTTCATGGAGCCTCTATGCGCCCGTGGCCGGGGTGGCGATCTGCCATTGCTGGTTGTCGCTGGAATTCTGCTGGATCACTTCGTCCATGCCGTCGTTTCATTGGCGACGTCGCGCAGGGCTGCCGCGGACTCGTGGGTGCTTGGCCGTTGTGCCAGAGAAGTCCCGCGATGTGGCAGATCATGGTCAAACAGCATTTCCTTCATGCCCGTCTCATCTGGGATTCCCCGGTTAGACCACTTGGTCTGGCGGGCGCTTCCCATGGTTTGAATCCGGGGCAATCGTATCGGGTCTCCAATGTCATTGGCAAGTCCTTGCGATTAGTCGGAAGGCAAGGCAATTGTGATTGCCGTTTGATTTGCACGATGTTCCTCGGAAGTCGCCAGCTGGTTTCTTGCCGCCTGCCTTCGAGAGCCGAATCTATAGCGAGAGCCCGATTCTGAATTCGTCATTACACGCTCGCCACTGTGTTCCTGTTGGGCCTTGGTTGGGGTTTCGCGGGTAGATGTCCTTGATGCCAAAGGCTGCGAGAACGCACCGGTCTTCTCGGTCCCCGCCGGACACGAGGCGTCTGGTTTGACCGTTGAAACTCGATTCGGCGATCCCTCTCGACTTCATGGCGGCGAGGGCATAGAAACTGCTGAGTTCGGGTAGGCAATCACACCAGCGATAAACAGGAAAACCAGCGCCATTCAAAGGCCGTTGCAGGATTCCACGACCGCCGGCTAATGTCCGCCGACTTCCGGGGAATTGCCGTACCGAGTCGCTGTCAAGCTGATCAACTCGAGGATGCCAGCGGATACTTGCATGCCGAGATCCTGGAGAGGAAGCATGATAACATCTTGGATTCGGATGATTAGGAGCAGGAACACCACCGGGTACCCAATGGGTTAATCTCCCTCCCAACCGATGACGCTCGTCACAAGTCCGTTCGTGCAGATGCCCATGGCCAGGTTCTAGACCCCTGAAAACAGGTAGCAGAAACCGAGGAGGGTGGTGGTGTTCCGGAAGGCAGGCGCCCAAAAGGCCGGCAAGTCGAAATACCCAGACTTCAGACTGACGTCTGGCGTCACGGAATCGCAACACTACATGCTGATCAGATGCTGGCCGCGTCTCGCCAGAGCTCCATCCCGCTGTCGCCGGATAATAATCAGGAAGCGGGGTCGCCGCTGTTGCAATTGAGGGCGTGCTTCAGATAAAATCAGGTGTTCGCCCTGTCGACCCGTTGCTGCGTCGCCGTTGGCGGGCTAATGCCCGCTTTCGAGGCGTTTCACTCTGGGGCGTGCGGTTAGGATTACCGGGAATGGACGCCCGTTAGAAGAGCGTGCGCACTCGTAGAATCCCGTTAGGTGAGGCGAGTTGGCGGTCCGTGGACGAGGGACCTCCGCACGGTGAGTTGATTGCACCGTGATGGGGCTCGCACGAGTGTGAGACGCGACAAACTGGGCCAGAGCAAGACCGGTCGGGAGTAGTGCCAACTTCTTCCTAAACCGTGCACAAAGGCAAGCTAGGGCTTCGCGCGTGGAGATCGCGTATAAGCTAACCAAAGCCTGCTATTTGTTAGGCTCGACCCGGGCTGCGCAGGGAAACTACGCCGGCTTTCGAAGCTGGAGGTGTGAGTGAACGAGTGTGGCTTTGCCTGTGCCGGCAAACTGTGTCGGGATACGGCTCGGGGACTTGGTGTTTGGGTCCGGCGAGCGTTGGAGCCATTAGCCGCCTGATTCCGACGGCACTGCGTATGCGATAAGTGGTTTGTTTGCAATAGGTTGTGATGCGAAAACGCGCAACTGACGGAGGCGGAGTCTGTCCACACCTCTCCACTTGGTCGGCGTTTGAATCCTATGCATCCCGCCTTTGGCCAAGGGGGATTTAGTCGCCCATTCCGAACACGGTAGCCGCCGAGTGCCCAAGCCACCAACCTTCGGGCCTCTCCTGGAAGTTCGTGAATACGGAGAAACCTGCGTAACGAGTGCTTGCGAGGACCCGTCCGATCCACGACGACCCGGTGTTTGTGAATCGCAAATGTGTATTGAGTGTGCCCCCTCCGTCGGCTTCAGTGTGTGCGTAATGAGTTTTTGGTAACGGAAAAGGAGCAGCTGCAGTCGTTCAGCATTGAGAACTGGCTTTTAGGGGAGGAGGATCTTGACTCCTCTGAGTCCTTGTTTGACTCCGGTGTTCTCGATTCCACGGGCTTCACAGAGCTGGTCGGGTTTCTGGAGACCCGATTCGGAATCAATATCCCCAACGAGGATCTGGTGCCGGAGAACCTTGGCAGCGTAACCAGCATCGAGGACTTCGTTGCCCGGAAGCTGGAGGAAGTCGTTTCGCGGGGCTCCGTGGTTTTGTAGGGGCGGGTGACTTGCTCCGTACGGTTTGGTGGGCCGAACAGCTGCCATGGTCATCGTCAACAGAGGCTGACGTAACACGCGATTCGGTGGGTGGACCGATCCCAGAAGGACTGAGATGGCTTCTTGGTCAAATCGCTGAGGGGGTAAAGCCATGAATGATTCGAGTGAACGGATAAATGGAGTTTCCCGGCGCGAGTTCATCAGAAAGAGCGCCGCTGGTGTGGCTGGCGGGCTTTTTATCGGCTGCACGGATGTCAGCGGGACTCCGCTGCCCCAGGGAGAAACCAAAGCCCAGTCACAGGTTCTGGATCCGGTGAGCCACATCTATCATTCGCGCAACGGCACACCGACCCAGAACGTGGCGAAGGTGTTCGACATGGCGTACGAGGGGCTCGAGAACTTCATCGGGCCAGACGACATCGTGCTGCTCAGGCCAAACCTCCAGTGGGCCAACAATGGCTATACCAACAGCGAAATCGGTTTGGCGATGATCGATCTGATCTTACGCCGTCCCGGGGGGTTTACGGGGGAGGTGATTGTAGTCGAGAACACGCATCGGTCCGATCCGCATGAGAACTACAACTCGGGTTGGTGTACGACCGCGACTGCGTCGAACGGTCCCTACAACTGGTTTGAGGTGGTCCAATACTTCCTGGATCATGCGGATGAGTACCCCGAGGGGATTCACACGGATCCGCACACGGGTCAGATTAACGTCAGCTTCCAGTTTCTCATGAGGAGGTTTGATTTCACGCTCGAGAATCCGCATCCCATTCTCACGAGGTACGGTGGGATGCACTACTCCGGCGTGACGGAGCAACTGGACGGAAGTGTGGACCCGTTCCTTCGTTTCAAATACGACTATCCGGACAAGACCTGCTTCTACGTTGCTCGCTCCGACATTCGCTACACGAACGATATTGCGAGGGTTTCTTCGCTCTACACTCAGTACGAGATGAACTACCCCGTTTTCAAGAGCCAGCACAGCGGGCTGTATGTCAGTCTGTACAAGGATCACACGACGGCATGGGATCCGGATACCGAGAGCTTCGTGCCGCGGCCGGTCAAGCTGATCAACATGGCGACCTTGAACCATCATGGCGCGTACGCGGGGGTCACATCGGTGGTGAAGGCCCACTTCGGGATGGTGGACCGGAACTTCCATGCCACTGGCTGGGACAACACAACCCCCCCGACCTTCTTCTATGCGGGCGGTGCGATCGGATATTGGCTCGACATGATCCGTCGGCCGGATCTGCACATGAGCTGCGCGGAGCGGATCGGGCGAATCAGTCGGAGCGAGGACGATGCTTTTCGTGCGAAATCCGTCGCGATCTCGACGGATCCTGTCGCGCTGGATTTCTATGTGGGGAAGCACATCCTCTTCCCCGCCGGGGGCGTGTACGGACTGGGGGGCGCCGAGGCCACGGAGCCGTGGAGCAACGATCCGACACTTGAAGGTGGTTACTACGGGCTTACGCTCGAGTTCTGCCATGACCCTCTGGCGGACCATTCCATCATCAACGGAACACTGAATGAAGAGGAGATGGTGGTGCGTCTTTATGACTTCGAAGACGTGCCCGGAGATCTGGATGACGATGGTGATGTCGATCTGGCTGACTACGAAAGGTTCTACGAGTGCCAGAATGGGCCGGGGTCGCCGCCGGGCGATGTCGGCTGCGACAAAGCAGACCCGGATAGCGACGGTGACGTGGATTTGGCGGACTTCGGTAGATTCATCGGCGAGTTCGGTGGCTGAGGGTCGAATGAACAAAGTGGATTCCGCATGCTGTGGGGCCAACGAGTAACTCATCCGCTGTTATCGAGGCTGACGGGCCACTGTGGGGATTCCCTAATCGTTCGGCTTGGTGAGTACTCTTCCAGGAATAGTACGGCATGAGGACTTTCGAACGCCTCATTCTAGCTCCGATCATGCGAATGTTCCCGGTGCGAATCCGCATGTTTGATTGGCTTTGGACAAACATCTACGACCGGATCGGCGGAGGTCGATTTGAGGAAGATGCTGAAATCGACAGACTCTGGCCGTCAGGCTTGCAGAGACCTACGCGTCTTACGCCAACACCATGGCGTATGCGTTTGGATTTGTCCCAATGGTCTGAACGTCGGACATTTTTTTCCGGGCGGTATTATCAAGGTGAACTCACTGCGGTAT
This sequence comes from Planctomycetota bacterium, assembly GCA_030622435.1. Taxonomy (GTDB): domain Bacteria; phylum Planctomycetota; class Phycisphaerae; order UBA1845; family UBA1845. The sequence continues at coordinate 4,703 of JAUXGE010000009.1, read as the reverse complement.
TTCGCCAGCTTCTGCGCGATGGCGACACGCACCTAGACGTTGGAGCGAACATCGGTTGCACAGTGCTCATCGCAGCCAGTGTTGTCGGTGAACGCGGCAAAGTCATAGCTTTTGAACCGAACCCCGCCGTTTATGAACGGCTCAAAAACACAATCGTGGAGAACAGATTGAGTTTTGTCCATGCACTAAATTGTGCACTCGGCCAAGACGATGTGCAGATGCAACTTCACATTCCATTTGGCACATCAGGGGCCGCATCATTGACAGGATCCATCCGGGGTGAATGCCGCGCCGTGCAGGTCGAAGTCCGCAACGGCGAGGAATGTGTTTCCGACATGATCGGAGATTCAGAGAACATCTTCGCCAAAATCGACGTCGAGGGATTCGAGCACGATGTTCTGAAAGGCCTGGGTGAGGTTCTCCCCAAACGCATAGGAGCGCTATGTGTCGAGATCACCGACAGCCTCTTAAGGCGGCGCGCGTCATCTGCGGAAGCTCTGTATTCGTTTTTGACCGACCGTGGGTTTCGCCCGTATCACCTTCGTTATGTCCGGAACCGCTTTTCCAGCGAGTATTACCTTGATCCGGCCACGGCGCCGAAAGACGAAACCCAATATGACGCAGTATTCCTCAACAAGGCGAAACCCGTTTTTGAATCCCGGCTCACTCAATAAGCGTCCGAATTGTCTCCGATGAAACGGCTCATTTGCATGGGCATCTTGTGTCTGGTGGGATGGCTGAAGACAGGTTGCTCACAGGAGTTTATGGACGAGTTTCTGCGGAGCGTGCGAGACGGCCGCGAGAAATCGCGCTTCTACTGCGGAGACACGACAACGTTGGGAAGTGCGGACTTGCGTGATGCCTCCTTTGAGCAGAATCGAGAGCTGCTGTTCATCCGAAATGGAAGGTCACGGTTACCGGGCCAGGGGGCGGGTTGAACTTTGAGCAGATCGTCCATCATCCGGGAGTATCGCGCGGAGGACGGCGATGGCGTACTCGCGCTGTTTCGGAAGCACTTCGGTGCTTGGTCGGCTGAGCGAAGTGCCCAGAGGTGGCAGTGGCAGTACGCGGGCGAGCGCGGATGTACGGGCTGCACGTCCTTTATTCAGGTTGTCGAGGCTGACGGGGCGATCGTGGGGTATCTTGGGGCGTTTCCGCTGCCACTACGCATCGGCGCGGAGCGGCTGGAGGTACTCTCTCCTGGCGGTCTGGTGGTGGAGCCGAAGCACGGATTGGCACCCTTCGGGCTTATCAAGAATCTCCTGGCGAGAAATAAGATCATCCTCGGAATTGGCTGGAGTCAGGCGGCGAGCAAGCTCTTCCGCTTCAACGGAGCCGTGTCTCTTCCAGCGTCGGAGGTGCGGTATGTCTATCCCCTCAGGCACGTAGGTGCCACTCATCGTGAGCTCCGCGGGAGGCTGCCGGCTTCTCTTCGTTGGCTTGGAAACCGATGGACGGCCGCGCTGGCGGCTCCGCTACTGGATCGGCGACGTGGGCGGTCGTCAAAGCCCCTGCTACACCATACCGATACTGCGGATCTGCGTACGATCTCGCGGTTTGGAGATGAGTACGACTCCCTCTGGCAGTCAGCTTCGCGGCAGTTCGAGGTGTCTCTCGACAAGGATTCCGCCTATATGAACTGGCGGTACATCGACTGTCCAACGTCGTCGCATCTCTGCCTTGGGTGCTACGACAGGGAGGGTCAACTAGCTGGTGTGGCAGTCGCGTGTAGGCGGGCGCACAGTGATGTCACGCGGAAGCCTTGTGGAACGGACGGGGAGATCGTCGAACTTATCGCCGAAGATCTGGACGGCCCGGTTGTGAAGCAGTTGGTGACGGAGGTCATGGCGCGCTTGGGCCGTATGGGTGTGGACGCGATCAGCGCGCTGGGATTCCATGCACCGATTCACAGAATGCTGGAAGAGATCGGCTTTGAACGAACTTCCTGCGGCTGGGCCACATTGTTCGCAGCGGGGAATGAAGCCGACCATCCAGCAAGCGCGTGGCTACGAGACGATATCTGTTACTTCACGTGTGGAGACGGTGACCACTTGTTCTTGCCGGCGGTGTAGGGGGAAGCACGACTGGGGATAGGAGTTCAGCCGTTTGCCTTTTCAGAAACTGCAAAACCTGAAGAATGCACTCGCGAGTTTTCGCACAGCCGCCAAAGTCGTCATATTCGAGAGCGACGATTGGGGTCTGAATCTGATGTCTCGCCAGGCGCGGGACACGCTTGTCGAGACGGGACTCATGTCGCCCGATTACGTGTTCGGGAATTGCGGGCGGGAGACAGTGGAGGACCTCGATCGTCTATACGACGTTCTTTCCGGATTCCGTGACGCCGATGGACGCCATCCTACGTTCACAGCTAACTTCGTGATGGCCAACCCTGATTATCGGGCCATAGAGGAGTCGGGGTTTCGGGATTACTCGTGGATCGCCATCGACGATACCGAGCTTGCGCCGGAGTGCGGCGATCTGATTCCGAAATATGGGGAGGGGATCGAGCGAGGGTTGATCTGTCCACAGTATCATGGGCGCGACCACTTCAGCGCGGAGACCTGGCTGGACGCCCTGCGCGAAGGCGATGCGGTGGCCCGCTCGAGCTTCGATCTTCGTGTGCCCAGGATCGGGGTCACAGGCCACCAGGAGAGCGAGTACACTTGGGGTGAGGGTAATTCGCTCAGGCCGTTGCCACCGGCCGTCATCGACGCCAAGATCGAAGCGGGTATGGCCGTTTTCCGGCGCATGTTTGGGCGTTCTTCTCTGACCTCGATTGCCCCGTGCTATTTGTGGTGCGATCATGTGGAGACTTCTTTGGGTAAGCATGGTGTGCGGTGCATGCAGGCGGCGAGTCATCGTGTAGTTCCGGCCGGTTCCGGACGTCTCCTACGTCCCAGGCCCGCTCTGCTCGGTACAAGCAGGGGTACGGCCATGCGACAGCTTGTCAGGAACGCCAGGTTCGAGCCTGCACAGAGCGGTCAGGGGGCGATTGCCCAGTGCCTTCAGGACGTAGCTGCGGCGTTTGCCCGTGGATATCCTGCCACGATTGACACTCACCGTGTGAACTATGTTGGCGTCGTCGATCCTGGCATGCGTGATCGAAGCCTGCGCGCACTGAGGGAACTGCTGGATCGTCTCTTGGCGTGCTATTCTGAAGTGCGTTTCGTCACGAGTGAAGATTTAGCGAACGCTATCTTGAGAGAATCCACGCACGCCGGATATTTCAAGTCCTCTGGGGCTGGAATAGTGCGAGGGTCATTTGGCCGTCGCATAGTATGGCTTGCGAGGGAACGGTGGCAGTGGTGGCGGGAGAACGGGCACACGCCATGTGGCCCCGGGGATTTGTCTACCCCGGCGTGTCTCGATGAACACATGGACGCGGGTAAATGATGCCGGTGCTCCTCGGGTGACTATGACGCGATCCGAACACGGAGGTATACCTCTCAGGAAGGCGCCCGCAGGCGGCAGTGGACCAAGCCTGCGTGATCGAATGGTCGTAGGTGGCGTGTGGATCATTCTTGGAAGGGGTGGGGATGCACTCCTGAGGCTGGTCAGTTCGCTGGTTCTAACGCGTCTACTGATTCCGGATGACTTCGGGCTAGTGGCGACTGCGGCGTTGCTGACGACCGCGCTGGAGATGTTCTCCGATCTGGGGATTCGGCAGGCGCTCGTTCAACATCCGAAGGGCGACTCTTCCGATTTCCTTCAAACGGCCTTGGTCATGGCAGCCTGCCGTGGGTTCGTCCTCGGGCTCGCGACGTGGCTTCTGGCAGGTCCGTTTGCGGGATTCTTCGGAGACGAGCGGCTGAGCGACATGCTCAGGGTCATGGCGGTGGGTGCGGTGCTTCGCGGTCTGTCGAGCCCTGGTCTTCTCGTGCTCACGCGAGATCTTGCGTTCGGCCGACTTCAGCGTTTCGAGCTTACATGCCAGGCTCTCAGAATTGTGGTTGTGGTCGCCCTGGCATTGGCCTGGCGTAATGTCTGGGCGCTCGTTATCGGTGGGTTGTTGAGTGAGATCCTGCGCACGTGCGGTTCCTTTTGGGCTGCGCCTTTCCGGCCTAGGTTCGGTTTCAGCCGCACGTTTGCCAAGGACATCTTCTCCTTCGGCCGTTTCATAATGGTGTCGACGATTCTCGGCTACTTTTGCGTCCAGCTGGATCGGGCATTTGTCGCGCGATACCTCGGTATGGAATCGGCCGGACAGTACTACATCGCCGTGACGCTTGCGGCGATGGTGGCGGGTGCCATTCACGAGGCGACCGGGCGTTCGCTTTTCAGTGGACTCTCTCGGCTACGCGAGGATATCGAGCGATTGAATGCAGAGTTCGGTCGTGTCGTTCGGGCGACGGCCGCGTTGATCATCCCGGCGATCGTCCTTGTTGCGGGCAACAGCGAGCTCATTGTGAGGATTCTGTATGATGATCGCTATCAGGCGGCCGGAAGCGCGCTGTGCTGGCTCATGATCGCCGGTGCGGCGGGAGTGTGGAGCGACATCTTCAATGCGCCCCTGATCGCGACCGGACACCCGTTTCCTGGCATGCTGGCCAAGGGCGTGAACTTCGTCTGCGTACTCGTTCTGCTTCCGGTCATGGGTGCCATGTGGGGCATGAAGGGGTACGCGGCCGGGATCCTGCTGAGTACGGTGTGTGGCTGCGGTGTTACGGTGATGTGGGTGCATCGAGTTGGGCACCTTCGATTTG
>JAUXGE010000235.1 GCA_030622435.1 Planctomycetota bacterium | reverse complement strand
CCTGCGGCAGCAGTTTGACTTCGGCCTTTCGCCATACTACCGACTGCGCTGGCAACACCAGCGACTTTCGGCCGACGAGCCGGCCGGGATCACGCCGGAAGATATCAGCGACCATGTCTTCGGGTTGGAATTCCGTCGCGGCCCGCTGACCCTCACCGGTGAGTTCCAAAAGCTGTACTCGAATGTAACCCCCCTCGACTCGATTCGCGTCGGTGTGGATTACAGTCGACGGTTCTCATTCGGGGCTACGGGCTCAATCCGGGCACGCTGGATGGAAACGACTTTCGGCTCGCCGAACGACCGAGAAAGCAGGTTCTTTTCGGCGGAGGGACGCTTGCGGTACCCAATAACAAGCCATCTATTGATAGAAGGGGCTGCACTCTATCACAGCGAGGAAGACTCGCTCAGTGGTGATGATGACGGAGTCGATCTTGACTTTTCGCTCGAGTGGCTTTTCCGCAAGATGGAAATTCGGGTAACATATGAGTATGGGCGATACAACGATGATTTCGCGGATAGCGAGAATTCAGCACTTTACGTGCAGGTTCGGCGGAACTTCTAGAGTGACTCCATGCAACACTCCCGGCTGACAACTTCGAGAACAACGATGAATGCTCCGAAACGCTCGTGGTTAGAATTTCTTGTGGTGGTCTGCCTCGTACAGGCGGTCAGCGGCCAGCAGCGGGTCTCCGATACCGTGCACAACCTCTCGGTGAGCGGACCGGGTGGGATCCACGCTATCTCGGAGCAGCAGGTGTGCGTCTTCTGCCACGCCCCACACGCCACCGCGGGGGCTCGCCCCCTCTGGAACCGCAACTTGCCGGTGGCCAGCTACGCAATCTACCAGTCGTCAACCCTCGATGCCGCTCCGGGACAGCCTACGGGCTCGAGCAAGCTGTGTCTGAGCTGCCACGATGGCACCATTGCTCTGGGCAGCGTGCTTTCCCGGGCGGATCGGATTCTCATGGCGGGTGGCGACTACATCCCGGCCGGGCTGACGAATCTCGGTACCGATCTCTCGGACGACCATCCCATAAGCTTCTTGTATACTTCAGGGCTGGCCTCTTCGGATCTGCAGCTCGTCAATCCGCTGGCTTTGCCGTCGGAGATAACGCTCGACGCCCAAAGCCGGCTCCAGTGCGCCGCCTGTCACGACCCTCACAGCAATTCGCTTGGCAAGTTCCTGGTCATCCCTGCTGAGTACGGAGCTTTGTGCACCGCCTGCCATCAGATGAACGGCTGGTTATCGTGTTCGCATCAGAGCTCCACTGCGGATGTGTCCGGCTCGTCTACGGCCGACTGGCCGTTTTCGACAGTGGAGCAGAACGCCTGTCGGGCATGCCATCGACCCCATACCGCCGGCGGGCGCGAACGACTCCTGATCTTCGATAACGAAGAGGACAACTGCTTGAACTGCCATGATGGACAGGTAGCGTCCACGAACATTCTGGCTGAGATCCAGAAGTTCCGCGCCCATGATCCGCGGGGCTACTCACAAGTGCACGACCCGGTTGAGCCGGCCTTCGGATGCGACGTCCATGTCGAATGCCAGGATTGCCACAATCCACACGCCGTTCGCTCCCCAGCCCTGCCGGGCGGTTACATCCCCGTTGGCGTCACGATGACCGGGGTGCGCGGCGTGACCATCAGCGGAGCGCCGATCGACGAAGTCGACTATGAGTACGAAGTCTGCTTCCGCTGCCACGGCGACATCCCAGTGCCGACCTCATCACCGATCGCCCGCCAGTCCCAGACCGGCAACCTGCGGCTGAGGTTTAGCCCGACGAACCCGAGCTACCACCCGGTGGCTGCCGCGGTAGGTAGCTCAGACACAATCAGTCTGGCGCCGGGACTCGCCCCGGGTTCCCTGATCCGCTGTACGGATTGCCATAATAGCGATGCGGGTCCACGGGCCGGGGGCAGCGGGCCGGACGGCCCGCACGGATCAATCTACGACTTCCTGCTCGAGCGCAATTACATCGTAACGGACGGCACGTCTGAGTCGGAGTCCAACTACGCGATGTGCTACAAATGCCACCTGCGAACCAGCATTCTGAACAACGACAGTTTCTCCTGGCACCGCCAGCACCTTCGAGGTATGAGCGGCGCACCATGCTCAGTGTGCCATGACCCTCACGGGATCAATGGAGCCGATCCCTCCTCATCGGATCATACGCACCTCATCAACTTCGATGTGAGCGTGGTCTTCTCGGAGCCCCAGTCCGGCCTATTGGTATTCGAAGACAGGGGGACCTACACGGGCAGTTGTACGTTGCTCTGCCATGGGAAGCCGCATGTAGATGCGGATTACTAGTGCCTCGTCACTGCTCGATTGATGGGTGCCATGCCCGAGCCCGGCAAAGTCGGGCGCGGGCATTTCGATGTAGCGAAGGCACGGAGGCGCTTCGATCGGGCATACCACACCCCTCTCTCCATGTGTCATGAAGCACTGGAGCCGATCCCGTTCTCGTATGCAGTATGTGGGACGATTCGCTTCCCCCGCAGCCTGAACCACGGCTCACTCTCTTGCGAATCGGCGCGGGTTGCGGCCCGGAATACGATTCCGTGGAAATGCTCTAGGGAAGCGGTGCTCCACCGAGTCGACGAAGGCAGAGAGCCGCGCCTGTCAGGATGAGCAGAAGCGTGGTGGGTTCCGGAACGTACTGATCGGCGAAGCTGCCGCCCCAAGCCGCCCCGATAGGAAAGTCGGCATTGAGCGTACTTACAACCGTGCTTTGACCGGTTGCCCCGTCGATGTTCACGATTGCGCCGGTTGACCGGATCCCGTACAGCTCGCCGTCGCCATTCGCCGCAAACGCATACACGTCGACGTCGGGAATCCTACCGACCAACTCCGCACCGGTGCCGTCGCGATAGACCTCCACGAAATCACCGAGGTCGGTGGTGAGCAGTAGCCGACCGGTCGCATCCGCAGCCAAATCACCCGACGATTGGTGGCCCGAGAGTGTTCCGATCGTTGTTCCGGCTCCGGTTAGAGGATCGATGGAGATCAGAATGTCGTCCCCCGCGGCGTAGAGCACGCCGTCATCGCCGAATGTGAGGGAGTCAATCCCGAATCCGGCTCCGAACTCACCGTAACCATGGTCCCCGATCAGCGTTGTTCCGCCGGTTTCGGCGTCGATTCCATAAAGGTACCTCGCGTTGACACCGTACAACAGACCATCGTGACCAAATGCTATGTCGGTCAGTTGAGCATCGGTGCTTCCGATCAGGTCGGTTTCACCAGTCAAAACGTTCACTGTCAGTAGACGCCGAGATGAATCCACAACGTACATAGGTGCCGTGCTGTCGAAGGGGATATACGACGTCGGAAGAGCAAGAGATACGATAAGAGCCAAGCTGGCCGGGCACATAATAGAAACCTTTCCCAGATGCTGGACGCCGCGGTCCGGCGTCTGATGATCCTCGGCCGGTGGTTTGCGGCCTGTGCCGCTCACATCCGTGCGCGATTCGGGCGTACATCGTGTTAGTCGGCTTGGCGGATAGTCCTCGTTAACCATATTTGCCGGATGCCGGTCGTGGCAGGCTTGGGGGGCATCGGACGGGCCGGCGACGTTGGACGGGATCGCGCGGCCGGCCCACGACCAATACGAGGCTGTCCTCTCCTTCAGACAGGCTCAGAAGTAGTACACAGAGCCCCGCTCCCAGAAGGTCCCACAGGCGGAAAAGTGACAACACGTGGTGCGGGTCGGACGACCAAGCGCAGCAGATCACCAAGATCCGGAGAAAGCTTTTTGAAACGTGAAGAAATCTCGAAGATCGACGTTGCGGTCAGTCTGAAGATCCACAACGTCGCAGGTTGGGTCGATATCGATGTCAGGCCCGCCCATGCACGTCATGAACAGCTCGAAGTCAGTCAGATCTACATCGTCATCGCCGTCAGTATCTCCGGGAATGGCGTCACTGATGATCAGATAGGGTTTCGTTTCCACGTTAGAATCCAGGGCGTCGATGAACGCCTGGGCCGTAACCGAACTCGTGTCCGGGGCAACTTGGAACCGGAACGCCAACACGCTGTCACCATTGCCCAACGCCTCGTTGACGGCTGCGCTTACATCCAGTGTGTATTCCGTCGGAGGTTGATAAGCGACAATTGTCACATCCCCCTGTAGATCGGCCGGACCGATGTGGAAATCCGACGGCATTTCCCATAACCCCGAGGGGTACGCGTAAACGTGAATCTCCGAGTCCGGAAACGGATACGCCGGATTCCCACGGACCGTAAACGTGAGCGTGGCCGAGACTAAGCCTTCCCAGGTCACTCCCGCCAGATTGTATTTCCAAAACACGCGATGCTCGATGTTCGCGTCGCGGGTCGTCACCGTCCGAGAGATCGTCCCTTCATATCCGGACTCGTCGAAGCTCCAGTCCCACTCGTCCGCCTGGCCGTCAAAGACAGCCTCGCCTGCACCATCGACCAGGGTTCCATCCCGTACCGGATAGCGGACGAACTCAGCCCATGCGCTTTGGGTCGTGATTCCGAAAACCAGGACCGATAATGCTGCGCAGGTGCGAAGGAACGGCGAGGCTCCAGATTCTCGCCGGCGATCAATGCCCACTATCAACGTATCCTCCCCAAGGGCCTGGAATAGACCCGTGCAAGTGCCCCTCATCGCGTAATCCGGCCTTAGCTATCGCCGAAGCCGAGTCGGTTCATGGTGACGGTCGCCGACCGTAGTCGGACCGCTCAGCACCCCACCGGGATCATAGTCATGCAACCGCCATCAGCCAAACGGTTTGTGCCAAAATGGTCCAACCGGCATCAATTCCTGTCTTGTATGACACCCCACCATGTCCTTCCGAAAACCTCACCCGAACGAAATCGGAGATGAACGATCGGCAATGATGCGCAGGGCAGCCAACGGATCTGCGAAGAGTTACGGACATTCCCCAACAATCGAGCCCCGAGAAAATTGGACTCGAGCAGCCGACGCAGGCACTCATCTGATTGGGCGGGAGATTGGCAAGGGTACCTATCGCGCTAGGCAGCCAATGTGGGGAGCGGCCACGCCGCACCACCCGGCTCTCATCGTCTTCCAAATGGTGCGTCGGGGACGCACCCTACGACCTTGATCGCGGAATTCGCAAAGCACGGCTACTCTCCAAGGAGTTCTCGAACAGGCCGTGGCTGCAGTCCGGATTGTCCTCGTTTCGTCATCTCGTCGAGGTGGTCGAGGCACAATTGTGACCAGGTTTCCAAGTCATCTCGAACCGCCAACAACTCCGGTGGGCTCATGAATGACATCTGGGTGATCATCTGCTCTCGCCTCTTCACCTTCGGGCTCTCCAAAGTCCAGAGGTGGACGATTCCCAGGTGTACCTGCCCGACCTCGGTGGAGTCGTCGTTGAGGAGCGCAACGACTCGATCCTCATGAACCGCTTCCACGGATACTTCCTCTGCCACTTCGCGCTCTACGGCGGTGAAGTAGGCATCTCGAAAGTCCGAGTCGAACAAGGGCATCTCATCGACGGGGTTGATGTGTCCTCCAATCCCGATGGATCTGCGTCCGACAAGCCGCGTTTCCCCGGCTCGCTTGCCTCGAATGTAGCTGATGTACTTCCCGCCATGCGTCATGATCACATAGGGAATCAGTTGCTTGTAGGCCGGGTCCGCTTCCGCAAGCGACCTGGGCATGAAGCGGGGAACGCCTCGAACGAAGAGTTCGCTAAGATAGAGCTCAATATCAAAGGTGAGCCCCTGGAACATCCCTACCCGTTCAAGGACATTTCGCTCGACAACCAGCACTTGCTCTTCCTGAGCCACGGGGTAACTCCTGTTCTGCTTCCTCGAGAACTCTACGGAGACTCTTCAAGCAAGACATATCTCGGGGCCGCAAAGCTGTCCACCTCCAATCCATTGGCCAGCCCATTTCGGAGTGCAACATCAGCCCCGACTCTCGGATGGTCTGGTCGTCGCGCCCCCGTCCTCCACAGGCATCGACAACGAAGCGCAAAGAAAGCCCGAAGCAGGTCGGACAACAAGGTCGGCGCTCCGGAAATCCGGATTGAAGTCGCTTTAAGCGAATGCCCTGACGCCCCGGGACGAAGACCTTTTACCCGGTACTTGGGCCAGGTCCTGGCCTGCTTCGGGGTGTCAATTATACCACGCGGTGCTTGGAACCGCGAACCCCTCGGAACGGATACGAAAAGCCGGGTCCTTCACAGAATCAGCAGCCTCAGGGCAGTACGCTGATACAGCCTGAAAGGCTGAACGAGAGTAGCCGTGGGCAAGTCCGGCAGAGCCGGGACGCCGCCCACGGATTCCGGGACCCCGATGAACCATTCGAGCCTGTAGGGCTCGCATAATCGTCCAACCGTAAACGGCGGGTGGCATGGGCAAGGACCGCCTCCGCGAGCATTTCCAAGAGGTAGGGCAGGTGGTTCTACCGGCTGTGCCGGGAGGTTCACTTGCCATCTGAAAACCAATGGATCCGCAACGATCAACCCGGTCAGTCTGAGGCGGTCCTTGCCCGTGCTCGGGGCATCCGGCGGCCGCAGTGGCGCACCACGGGAAAGCTTGGTTTCATGCTTGCGACCGGGCTCTTGCAGACCGAGAGTGCATCGGCGCGGGCTGTGAATCGCACCTTCCGCTTGCCCATTCCACCCCAAACGTGAGGCGCCCAACATCCGCCTCCGCTCCCACCACGCGGGGTCTTGAGTCGGTATGGCGGTACGGCATGAATGCCGATACCCTCATGGGTGCGGTCTGGATGAAGTGGATGGGAACCTACCGTCAATGCGTAAGCCGCTGGTTGTCGTACGCGAGATTACTGTCCCAATCGCCGGCCTGTCAGCCGGCCTGGTTGGTACGCGCCTCGCACATGTCTCCGATTTCCACTTCCGGCGGTGGAACCGGGTCTTCCAGGAAGCCCAGGATCTCCTCCTGAGTCTGGATTACGACCTCCTGGTCGCGACCGGGGATTTCGGGACCAACCCACGTCGATGGAACCGTGCTGCTCCGTTCGTGGATCGATTTTTCGCTCCAATTGCTGTTCGGACCCCGATCTTTGGCTCGCTCGGGAACCACGACGGCGCCGGCCTCGCGGATATTCAAGATCTGCCTATCAAGCTCCTAAGAAACGAATCGACCGTTATAGAGCGCAACAGCAACAGCATCGGCTTGGCAGGATTGGACCAGTCCAAGTTCGGCTGCGAGGATATCGACTCTACTTTAAGTTCCTCAGTGGAAGCTGATTTGACAATCTTGATGGCCCATTACCCCTCGACAGCTATGCGGCTTCCGCCGGGACGAGTCGATTTGCAGCTCTCAGGGCACACTCACGGTGGTCAGATACGATTCCCGTACGTCGGGTGCATCTGGTCCAACGACCGGATTCCACGTCGGATGTCGCGAGGTCTGCACTCCGTCGGCGACGTGGCGCTTCATATCAACCCTGGTATCGGGGTTTCCCTGCCGTTGCCGTTGCGTGTAAGTTGCCCGGCCGAGGTATCCGTTTTGTCGCTCGAGCCGGCGTTGGCCTCCGAGGCGCCGCTGGCATCTCGAAGCATGACCGAGATCGGTCAGCATGATCGGG
>JAUXGE010000333.1 GCA_030622435.1 Planctomycetota bacterium | reverse complement strand
GCATTTCCCTGGCGGCCTTGTTCGTGAAGGTTATCGCCAGAATTTGCGAAGGGTGCGCCACCGTGCAGGCCAGATGGGCCGCACGTCGCGTCACGACGCGAGTTTTACCACTGCCGGGTCCGGCCAGAATAAGCAAGGGGCCTTCGGTGTGCGCAACGGCCTCACGCTGGGGTTCGCTGAGCCCCTCGACAAGATCGCCGATCGATGCTTCCGTGCTGCTTTGCATCCTGCTTTGTATAACCGGCCGCCACCGGAGCGTCCACCGCACGGCCAGTGTTCCGTCAAAGCTGATTCAAGGGGTCGTTCAATGACAAGTGCGGAGTTGACTACAGCGGTTCGATGCGCAGCCGCAACTCCCCCTCGCCGACCGTGAGGGATTCGATCCGGAATGGTCGATCTCCGTTGAGCCAGACGAATCGGTTTCGGATCGAAATCCCGTTGTACAGATTATCAACGGATTGGATCCCGCAAAGTGCGGCCGACAGTGGGTCCGCGCTGGTGTCGGGGACATTGCAGTCTGTTTGCAGTGTCGACACGAGAGGCTCGAGCGCTCGTTCCAGGACGGCGCGCGGTACGGGCAGCGAGCCCCCATAAGCGCCGGTCAGCGCAATCGTCAGGTTTCGACCTTCGTCGGTCAGGCCGATCGCGAGCTTCAAACTGATTATCGCCTGCCAGCCGTTGAGGGCGCAGTGAGCGCCGACGCGCAACTCGTGGTCATCGAACCGAACGGCCGGGTTGCTGAGTTCGCTGGGCAGGGCACGGCCTGCGTCGGGCCAGGCATGCGGCAACGCAGCCAGCCAGCCGTTGACCGACCGGTCGCTCAGCGTGACCTCGAACGGGAGACCCTCGACCATACGATCACCCACTCGGTCGGCCGTCGTGATCGCGTCGGCCTTTGCCTCCCGACTGCCTTGCTTGTCCAGCACGACCGGTCGATACCATCCGGGCTTGTGCTGAAAGGTCAGCCACAAGACCGTCAGCGAGCAGAGACTCCCCACGACCGAGATAACCATCCATCGGACCAGTATCAGCCGTGTACGACGGCTATCGGTTCTCAGAGATTGCACGAGTCGGCTCCGTCCTCTCAGCCGTCGCATTCTGTGACCATTGAAGTTCGCCTTGGCTCTTTAATCAGTGGAGAATCCGGTGCTCGCCCTCTGCCGGATCCGACAAATGCCACCTATCAGCGCGACACCCTGCGGCACGCGAATCGTCGGGTCTTGTCGGGCGGTTTGACCCTCGGGATGTCGGAACCGTACAATGGTTCGCGAGCATGTGAAAGTGCCCGAGCATGGATTCGACCCATTCCTGAAGGGATGGCCGCTTTGTTCACACGTACGACAGGGTTATTGATCGTTCCGCTCTGGCTGGCGTCGATGGGCTGGCTGGTGGCGCACGATGTCTGGCCGGGATGGACGGCGCAGGAACCACCACGTCTCCAGCCGACCGACTGGCTACAGAACGAGGGGAACAAGACCCAATTCTCCATTCTCCATGACAACGCGCCGATCGGATCGATCTGGACAAGCCACCTGATCGGGGCCAATTCGATCATTCGTACCGAAATAATCTGGATCGAACGGTTCCCCATTCACATCGTCCCGCTACGTGTGGTCGTCAATTCCACCTTTACCGCAGACGGGCTGCTCGATGAGCTTCACATCGAGCTGGAGAACCCTAGCGCCGAAGTGACGCTGCACGGGGAACGCTTCCACGCCGACTTCTCCTTCACACTGGAGACGGGTCCGATCGAGCGGGCGTTCAAGCTCCCCCTGGCGGAGGCCGGGATGATCACCGGAGCATTCCAGCCCTTCTCCCAGTTGACGGATCTCCAGGTCGGTCAAACCTGGAGGATGCAGGTCTTCAACCCTGTGTCTGCACTGACCGGCGTGGGCAACCGGTTCATCCCCATGACGGCCAGCATTGTCGGGGAGGAGACCATAGCGACGGCCGACGGTGATCGGCTGTGCCTTGTGGTCGAGGCGCCAAACGCAAAGGCCTGGGTGGATCGTCGCGGCGTAGTGCATCTTCAGGAGATAACGTTGCCGGTTGCAGGCACTATTCGCATTATCCGGGAGTCCGGCTTTGATGAGCAGGCACGGGCAGTGGCAGAGAGGCACTTATTCTACGCGTCGACAACTCGGCGACGCGGGCATTAGGGATTGATCGTGAACAGCCCCGATATTGCCATCTCGTTGTCCGGTGTGACAAAGAGCTACGGGCGGACGGTCGCCGTGCGCGATTTGACGCTCGACGTTGAAGGTGGCACGCTCTTCGCCTTCCTGGGCCCCAACGGCGCCGGCAAGACGACCACGATCAAGATGATGGCGGGCCTGCTCCGCCCGGATTCCGGATCGGTCCACGTGGCCGGCTACGAGCTCGGCTCCAACGGTCTGGCGGCAAAAGCCCAGCTTGCATACGTGCCGGATCAACCTTTCCTGTACGAGAAGCTAACGGGCCGCGAGTTCCTCTATTTCGTGGCCGAGCTCTACAAGATATCCATCGCGCGGAGGGACCGCCTGCTGGAATCACTCACGAGGCGCCTCGATCTCGGCGAGTTCCTGGACCAGCTCACCGAGAGCTACAGCCACGGCATGAAGCAGAGAGTCGTGCTGGCGGCGGCGCTGCTTCACGAGCCGGCCGTCCTGGTCATCGACGAGCCGATGGTCGGGCTCGACCCGCGTGCCATTCGCACGGTCAAGAACCTTTTCAAGGAACATACGGCTGGCGGTGGGACGGTCTTCATGAGCACTCACACGCTCGACATCGCTGAAGCCGTTGCCGATCGCATCGGTATCATCCACCGCGGCGAACTCATCGCCATCGGCACGCTCGATGAGCTGCGCGCCGAAGCTCGACGTCATCACTCGCTCGAGGAGATTTTCTTCCAGCTCACCGAGGTGGAGGATGAGTGACGTTCCGGTCGAGCCGCACGCCGGCTCCCAACTAGGCCTGCTCCTACGTGTTCGAGCACGCTCCCTGTGGAATCATACGCGGCAGGCCGCTGAGGAGGCGCCCATCAGATTGGGCGCGGCGTTCTTCCTGGTCGTCGCGATCTGGCTGGGACTATACTTTCTATTCTGGGTCGTGCTCCTGCAATTTCAGCGCACCCCGCTCGAAGCGACCGTTGCGATCCCGCTCGTGTTCAACTTCTTCTTTGTGGCGATCCTGGCGATGCTCACCTTCTCCAACGCCATCATCGCTTACGGCTCGCTGTTCGGACGATCCGAATCCGCCTTCCTGCTGGCCGCCCCCGTGACGCCGCGCGACCTGGTCACTCTCAAGTACGTCGAGAGTCTCGTCATGGCGAGTTGGTCGCTCTTGCTGTTCGGGCTGCCGCTGATGATGGCGTTGGCGGATGTGGCGGAGCGGTCGGTACTGTCGGCCGCGAGTCGCCCTGTTTTCTATGCTCTTTTCATTGCGTTCTTCCTTGCCTTCATTCCAATCCCGGGCGCGCTCGGCATGTTGCTGGCCTGGGCGGCTGCACGCTTCTTTCCGCGCCGTACGATTCAGTTCGTCACGGTGGCGGCGGGTTTGATCATTGCGTTTTTCGTCGTGTGGGGGATGCGTTCTCTGCGATTGGGGGACGAAGCCGCCGATGTCTGGCTCCGGTCGTTTCTGACTCGCATGAGCTTCATCGAGACGGCGTTTCTGCCAAACAACTGGGTTGCCGCCGGCATTGACAAGGCGATCCACAACGAGCTGTCTGAATCCCTGCTCTACCTGGGTGTTACGGTGTCCAACGCGTTGTTCGCCAGTTGGATGGTCGTCATACTCGTGTCGACCTACTTTGAAAGGGCGCACGACCGGGCGTCGACAGGTCTTGGCGTCGGAACTCGGCTCGCCTCGCAGGCGTCGGGCGGGGTGGCCGGGGCTGTCTTCTTCTACCTGCCGTCGAGTCTACGGCTCATTGCCGCCAAGGACCTGCGAACCTTCTGCCGTGATCCATTGCAGTGGAGTCAACTCGTCATCCTGTTCGGTCTGGTCGTGCTCTACCTGACGAACATGCCCACGCTACGGGTCACGTTCAGTGCCTCCGGATGGTACCTGATCATTCCGTTCCTGAACCTCTGCGCCGTCAGCCTGATTCTCGCGACGTTCACCTGCCGGTTCGTCTTTCCGCTCGTTTCGTTGGAGGGCCGGCAGCTCTGGCTCGTCGGTTTGCTGCCGATGCGCCGCGGGCACGTGCTGCTCGCGAAGTTCGCATTTGCCATGACGGTTACCGTGTCGGTCGCGGTCGGGACTATGGCACTCGCCACGATCATGCTGGAACTCGACGCGGTCTGGGCCTGCATCCATCTCATCGTCACTGTGGCGATCTGCTTCGGTCTCTGCGGGTTTGCGGTGGGCATCGGTGCTCGCCTGCCCATGTTCAATCAGAACAACACCGCCCGAATTGCCAACGGCTTGGGTGGAACGACGAACCTGCTTGCGTCCATCACTCTGATCTCCGCGGTCCTCACCGGCGTGGGGTTTGCCACGTGGCGATCGCGCTACCTGACACAGGATACCCTGCCTGACGCGGCGGCGCTCACAATCTGCGCGGGGGCCGTAAGTGTCAGCGTCGTGGCAGGACTCGTTGCGCTGTGGATCGGTGCTCGCCACTTCAACCGTGTTGAAGTGTAGACTTGGTTCAGTGCATTTCCCGAAATCGTGTTCCAAGCAGCGGGCTTTAGGGCGTTTTCGGTCTTACTTTAGCGTTACCCCTTGTCTCGACTTCTGCAGATTCTGCGGATCTCGTTATCGATAACACCGCAGAGATCAGGGCGGTCAGAGCTTTTGCGCATGTGCTCGTGAGCCTCATGCGCGGGAATACACGGGACTACCTTCAGAAACGGTGGAAGATCAGGTGGTTCTCAGCCTGAAGGGCTGAACTACAGTAGCCGTGGGCAAGTCCCGGCGTGCCGGGACGCCGCCCACGGATTCCGAGACCACAATGATCTGTTCGACCCTGAATGGGTCGTACAAGCCCATAGAGTTAGTCGACCCTTTCAGGGTCGGTGTGCCCTGTTGTGCCCCGATCCGGCGGCGGCGCTGCGCTTGCCGCCGGATCGGGATAGGGGCGGGCCTCGCGGCCCGACCCCTCCCACACCACCGTGCATACGGGTCCGTACACGGCGGTTCGGTCGGTTATGT
>JAUXGE010000332.1 GCA_030622435.1 Planctomycetota bacterium | reverse complement strand
TTCGTGATTCAAACCACCGTTTAGCCTACGGAGAGCCGATGTCCTTGTCTTTCATGGGGTTACATCAGTAACTTTTTCGGAGGAGAACCAATATAGAAAGGAGGTGCCGCCGTTACCGAAGCCGTCTCCAACCGCAGCCGGTCTTGCCACGCCCCAAAGCCCCCTCCCGACGGCGACGGACGAACCATAATGAAAATGAATATACGAAACGAACCCATGTGAAAGTGTGACTGTACGGGCCCGTCCCGTTGCCCCACGGTCAAGGACGCTGAAGCCGCCTGCGGACCGTCCAGGCTCGCTCGATCGGAACTTGGTTGCGCCCGCGGATTGTGCAGATTTCGATGCTGCACAAAATCCGAGATTGCGCTACGAAAGGAGGTCGAGAACGGATCTTGCCTGCTGCCCGGCGATCTTCAGTACGTTGATGCCTGACGCTGCCAGCACTTGAGCCCGGCCCAGGTTGCTTATCTCGACTGCGTAGTCGGTATCGACAATCCGGCTCCGGCTGTCAGTGAGGTTCGTAACGGCGATCTGGTTGGACCGTAGTCTCGGGGCCAGGTCGTAGCGTTGGTAGGCGCCGATCTCTCCCCGCGCGGTGGCGACGTCCACGATGGCACCCTTCAGCTGGGTCTGAGCGGTCTCGAAGTTCCCGCTTGCCAGGTCGTTCGCGCCCCCCGACTGGACGGATCTGGCGGCGGCCAGCGCGTTGTCGTACATGGCCTCGACCTCCGCGTTGGTGTCACCGGGCAGGCGCAGGTTGCCGAGTGACTCGACGGCGCTGCCGTGAAACCGCTCTATGGAAGAAGCCATGTTGTCGATCTGCATTTGATTGGCGGCGATCTCCGCGTCTGACATGCCGGCCTGGTTCGCGCTGGACACCACAAGCGCGTTCATCTCGCCCGTCAGCATGGAGAGCTGTGCCGCGTGTCCTTCCGCGATGCGAGCGTTGGCGTCGGCACGTTGGATTACGCTGTTCTCCGCCTCGAGCGATCGGATCTCGGCCTTGAGCCGTTCCGAGGCGATCAAACCCGCTGGATCGTCCTTTCCGGAGTTGATCCGCCTCCCACTCGCCAAGCGCGTGAAGATTTCCCGCAGCATGCAATGGGTCCGCTCTAACGAGAATCGGGCCGATAAGGTTGTCGACTCCGAGATCGGGGATATCATGCCCAGACTCTCGAATATAACTGCAACTCGGGCAAAGGGATTCCGGCAGCTTGGGATTGTCTTGCGGGTTCGATAACACTGACATCGATCGGTGAGACCCTCAGGTATGTGACACCACCTTGTCAGCACTGGCTCGTTGCGGATGTTACCGGGGCAAGAGATGCTGCAAGGCACAGAGGCGTTGAGGAGGATTGTCGCTGTCAGAAGATCTTTGCCAGGGTCAGCAGGGGCTTCACCGGCTGGAGACAGAGTACCTCTTTAGCGTGGTCTGGCTCTCGATTAACGGAGGGGAAAGGTCTTACCTTCAGAATCAGAACCGCCATAAACAGGCGGTTTGGCTACAGAGGGCGCGGGGACCGCTCCATGACTTTCGCGGTACTGATCCAATTGACAGCGCCAAGTTCTGGCGGCGAGTTCTGCTGCCGGACCTTCAAGGACAACCAGGTGCGACTGCAGCTGTTCGCCTTGGCGTACAACCTCGGCAACTTCCTTCGCAGGCTCGCGTTACCGACAAGCGTGAAGCAGTGGTCGCAAGGCCGACGCCGCCGCAATGTGAAAGGCAAGAGCGGCAAGGGTGCGTTCCTGGGAAGCCAACAGGGGCTCGTGACAAAGTGTTGCTTCGTCACACGAGTCGCAAAACCCGCGAACACGGGGAAAAACAGGCGTCACGAGTGGAAAATGGCTTCCATATCGAGGGTTCGTCGCGGTATCATGCTCGGTTGGCCTGCGGGCATAGTGCACGCAAGCGCCAAATGGGAAAGATCGGATCAATGAGCAAGAGTTCCCTGCACACGCAAACCCCGCTCATTAAGTCAGAGCCGCTGTCGCAAAAATTCCGCGGGAGTGTCTGGCTCAAAATGGAGTCCGCGCAGCCTTCCGGCTCATTCAAGCTGCGCGGAATCGGGAACGCATGCGCGACACATGCACACCGTGGCGTGAAGCAGTTCGTGTGTTCGTCTGGCGGAAATGCCGGTATGGCAGTGGCGTATTGTGGTCGCATATTGAGTATTCCGGTATCCGTGATCGTCCCGGAGACGACCTCGGCAAGAGTTATCGACATGATTCGCCGAGAAGGGGCTGAAGTCACGGTCCACGGGTGTTCTTGGCAGGAATCCCACGAGCACGCAATACGATCCATAGGACCTGACTGTGCCTATATACACCCATTCGATGACCCATTGCTATGGTCTGGCTACGCCACAATGATCGACGAAGTTCTGCAACAAGGCCTTGAACCCGACGTGGTCGTGATCTCGGTGGGAGGCGGAGGCCTGCTTTGTGGAGTGGCGGAAGGGTTGCGGCGCAACGGCATGGACGGCGTTCCCATCGTTGCCGTCGAAACGATTGGTGCACAATCGCTCGCGGCCTCGCTTGACCATGGGACCCACGTGACTCTGGATGGAATATCGAGCATAGCAACCTCCTTGGGAGCACGGCGGGTCGCAGATGCAGCCTATACGGTCGCGACTGCCGGCGCTGTGCATAGTGTCGTCGTCAGCGACTACGAGGCGGTTGAGGCGTGCTTGGACTTCCAGACGGACCACGGCGTGGTGGTCGAGCCAGCGTGCGGAGCATCACTTTCTGTGGTCTACAACCATATCGAGATTCTAGCGAAATATGGGAATATCCTTGTCATCGTGTGCGGCGGTACCGGAGTCACTCTGTCCCAACTGAAGTCCTGGCATGACGAATTGCCCCTAAAACAAGGAACTACGGTACGGTCAGCGCGGACGGTACGTTGACGGTGGCCATCGACAAAGGGTCACCTTACGTCGTCACCGGGGGAAGTACGCTTCCTCCCGAAGCTATCTCCCTCGCGGTGCGAATGCTGCAAGAAATGGGCTTTGTGGTTTGGTAGGCTTCACAGGCTGAAAGCCGGTGCCACACCCGCCGTCTCAACCTCTGCCAGACGGTCCAGATGGCACGAGTCTTGCACTTCCGTTCAAACCAGCGTCCAATGGAGGTGGCGAGGTCGCCGCGATCGGACTCTCCCACGGGCCGGCGATTGACCGCCGTACCTGTGCGATCCGTCGTCGTATTCGCCCCGTGCGATCTGACCGCCGTTGTCGTTCGCCCTGATGGAGTTGCGTTTAGTGGCGCTGAATGTCTTGGGTATGGTTCCCGGTCCGGGGCTTCTGTTCGGGCTGATGCTGGCCTCCGCCATCGTCGGTGGCTACACGGCACGCCTGGTCCACGTTCCGCGAGTGGTCGGCTTCCTGGTCGCCGGCGTCGCCCTTCGAGCCGCGCTTCAGGCGTTTCTCGGCGCATCCGAGAATCCAGCTGCGGATCATGCCCTCGAGGCGGCCTCGGGGACACTGCGGCCTATCAAAGACCTTGCCCTGGGTCTGATCCTCTTCACGATCGGCGGGGTCTTCGAACGCCGGCAGCTTCGCGCGATCGGCGCCCGGGTCCTGAGGATCGGCACGGTCGAAGTGGGTCTGGTCGCATTCTTCGTCTTCGTCGGTTGTGCGGTGTTCGTCGTGATCGCGCGGTCCGCCCACGGCTACGTCGAGAACCTGATCCTGGCTCTGCTGCTGGGTGTGGCCGCCATCGCAACCGCCCCTGCCGCTACCCTGTTTGTCTTGCAGGAGTACGAAGCCAAAGGGCCGATTACGAACACCGTGCTAGGGGTGACCGGTCTGAACAACGTCGTCTGCATCGTGGTGTTCCACTCGGTTTTCCTGATCCTCGCGTCCTTCGGCGTGATCCAGACCACAGGTTCCCTGGCCGAGCACCTCTGGCTCGCTCTTGCGTTGACGACCGTCGGTAGCATCGCGCTGGGCGTCCTGGCCGGTACCGTGCTGAGTATTATTCACGCCAAGCTGCCCATCGCCGAAACGCTGCTCGTCTTCTTCGCCCTGTTCATCATTCTCGGGGCCGTGGAACCGTGGATGTGGCAGCACGTCGGCCTTTCGTACAGCTTTCTGCTGACCGCCCTTGCGATGGGGGCCGTCTTCTCCAACGTCGCGATAGACTCGCAGAAGCTCGAGGCGACCTTGCGAACCGTCGGCACCCCGATCTTCGCGGGATTCTTCGTGATGGCCGGCTACGGACTTCACATAGGCGACCTACGCCAAAGGGGGTGGCCCGGGGGCGTCTATATTCTTTGCCGCTGTCTCGGCAAGGCGATGGGTTGTCGCATCGGTGTTCGTTGGGCACGTGGTCCCGAGCGAGCGGACGATCGGCTGGGGCCTGCACTGCTCTGCCAGGCCGCTGTCGTGATCGGACTCGCGTCTTTTGTCGAGCGATATTGGCAAAGCGAGCTAGCGTCTCAGTTTGCGACCGTCGTCCTGGGAAGTGTCGTCGTGTTCGAGTTCGTTGGACCATTGCTCCTGAAGCGCTGTGTGGTTCAAGCGGGAGAGGTGAAGGCTATCACACTGCTGCGGCGCGGAACCGTGACCACCGAGGGCGCGTCGATCGTGAGGTTGACGCTCCAATCGCTCCTTAGGCTGTTCGGCGTTCACGACCGAGCAGTCGTTTCTGACCGCGACAGGCTGCGCGTCGAGCACATCATGCGCACGAACGTTCAGTTTATCCTGGCCTCGGACCCGTTTGACGAGGTGCTCCACGCGATGGAGCGGTCGACCTACAACCACTTCCCCGTCGTTCATGAGGACGGCACGTTCGCTGGTGTGATCCACTTCAGCGACGTCCGCGACGTCCTCTATGATCCGGCGCTGACCGAGCTGATAACGGCCTATGACCTCGCCGACCCGGATTCGGCAGTAGTCCCGACCGACATGACGGCGACGGAACTGCTCGATGTCTTCACCAACCAGAACGTCGGAGTACTCCCGGTCGTGGATAAGACCGCCGGCAAGGACATCGTCGGCATGGTCGAACAGCGCGACCTGCTTCGTGCCCTCCATCGCCCACTCGATGGGCGGTAGACGCCGTTCCGAGCGGACCGATCCTCAGCCTGAAAGGCTGAAAGAGAGTAGGTGTGCCGAGCATGTTCGATAACCTGGGGGTGCAAGTCCCCT
>JAUXGE010000422.1 GCA_030622435.1 Planctomycetota bacterium | reverse complement strand
TCATTGTCGGGACCGCAGCTCCACAGGTCATACCCGTCCTCGTGAATCTCGCCCGGACAGCGGTACTCGAACGGCTTATTCCACGGGTCCTTCAACTCCTCGTAATCGCCCTCGAGGTACGCACCCTTGTAGCGCTCGTCATCGCGCCCGCCGGGGTTTTCGTAAAGAGCGCGCAGCCCATCGTCCGTGTCGGGGTACTTGCCCATGTCCCACTTGTAGCTCTCCAGCGCCTTGGCGATCGGCCCGTTGCGCAGAATGGCCGCCGTGGCAATCTTGACCTGCGCCTCCCTGGCCTTGTCCATGAGTTTTGGAATCGCAAACGCCGCCAGCAGCGCCAGGATGCCCGCCACAAGCAACACCTCCATCAGAGTAAACGCCGATCTTCTTCGATGAGTCTTCCGCCGCATCACACTTCTCCAAGGGAAGGAGGATCAAACCTCGCTATTATACCTGACAACAACCCATCCCGAGCCGCGGGTTTCAACCCGCGCGGACGTTCGCGCAGGCTGGAGCCTGCGGCTCGTCATGAAACTGCTTGTCACTTCAGACCTCATACAAAACACGTCTTATCGCAGCAGCCAATCCGATATTCGGTCCTAAACCTAGTTGATTGACGATCCCATGGTCAGAATCGGCAGCAATAAAGCCATCGCAATGCAAAAGACCACACCTGCCATCACCGCCAACAGAACCGGCTCGAGGACGCGAACCGCCAGATCAATCTGGCGCGCAGTCCGGGCCTCGTTCGTGTCGGCGATCTGAACCAGTACGGTCTCCAAGTTATTGCTCTCCTCCGCCACCGCGATCATGTCTACGACCACGGGCGGAAACAGGCCGCTCTCACCCAGCGGCGCGGAAAGCGCCGCGCCTTTCCGCACGCTGTCTCCCGCTTCCTCGATGAGATCCGCGAGAATGGCGTTGCCGGCCGAGTCCTTCGAAATGCGAAGGGCCTGGAGAATCGGTACGCCGTTGTGCAGCATTGTGCCGAGGATCCGGCAGAAGCGGCAGATCGCCACCATCGTCATCACGCCACCGAGCACAGGCGCGCGCAGCTTGAACCGCTCGAACACACGCTGGCCCCATTCCGTCTTGAGAACCGACGATGCACCCACGAGGATGGCGAGAGTCGCCAGGATGATCATCACGTAATGGTTCTGGAGCATGTCGCAAAGCCAAAAGACCGCGACCGTCAGCGCGTTGAACGTTTCGGGACGCAGGTACTGCCGGATCTTCGGCACCACAATGAACATCAGCAGAACCACCACCGCCCCACCGACGAACACCAGAATCGACGGATAAATCAGCGCCCCGATTACCTTGTTCTGAAGCTCGTCCTGCTTCTCGGAGAAAATCGCGATACGGTGCAGCACCTCCTCGAGGAAACCGCCCTGCTCCCCCGCGCGAACCATGGCCGCGTGAAGCGAGGAGAACACGCGCGGATGCTTGGCCATCGCATCTCCCAGCGACATACCTCCTGCGACGTCCTCACGGAGTTCCTTGACGACGTTTGCCAGCGTCCCTTGCGATCCCTGCCCGGCCAGCACATCGAGCGAACGCAGCATCGGAACGCCGGCCCCCAGCAGATCGCCGAGCTGGCTGTAGAACGTCGTCAGGTGCCGCATCTTGACCCGACGACCACCCAGCAGGGTACGCTTGCTCTCCTCGATCCCTTCGGACACCCGAATCGGGAACAGAGCCTGCTCATCGAGCTGGCGCAGCGCCACTTGGTAGTTCTCAGCCGTCAGCACGCCGGTCACCGGCTTGCCGCTATCGCTGACCGCTCTGTAAGTGAAGCTAGGCACTCAACGCTTCCAAGTTAGACCGCGACACGCCGAACAAACGACGCGCCTACGCGTTCCACTGACATACGAACGAAGCACGATTCTCGGGCTGCGGGATGCGATCTGGACGAGACGTCACGAGCCGACCCTCCATGGTCCAAACGCCCCCTTCCTGAGGTCCGATGGAAACGGATTCCATCAAGACTCACGGTAGCCCGCAGGCCGATGTCCGTCAAACTTCGGCATCCCGAACGGAGCGGGAACGGCTAGGCGTATATAGCGCACCGATGCCGCCCGTACGCTTTTCTTACACTCCAGCCCCCCTCTGATTGCATCCTGCCCCGAGATCGGACGTGCAGTTACATACCTGTGCCGTCAACGGGACTGTCGATCCCATAACTCATCGGCTTGCCGCCCGATCAGCGCCTGTCCGCACGACGCCTCGACTGCCGCCACACGCGTCGAATGGTCACATCTCGGACCTGTGTAATCACGGATGCCGGGAGCCTACCCAGCGGCTTGAACGTGCTCGACCAGAGTATCAACCACCTCAGCCAAGGTCATATCGGACGTGTCGACAACGGACGCTCGACCCGGGGCCATCAGGGCATCCCATTGCTTCGCATCGACTGCGTCGCGTGCTCGAAGGTCCTTCACTATCTCTGCAAATTCTACGCCGCCACCGTTGGTCTGCATTTCCCGAACGCGGC
>JAUXGE010000167.1 GCA_030622435.1 Planctomycetota bacterium | reverse complement strand
AGAATCAATCCCCCAGTCCCGACATGTATCGGGACTGGGCGACCCGACCACCCGACTTCGCGGGGGCGTGGATTGAAACGAATCGGCACTGCTCACAGAGCAGTGGCACACGTCGTTGCCCCCTTCGTTGATCGCCCAGGTTTGAAGAATCTGGGTCATCCGCCGGGAACAGTACGCCACCCACAAGGGGTGGCGCTACATTGGAAGTCGCGCGCCCCAGGTTTGAAAAACCTGGGCCACCCGACGGGCCACCCGACACCCGACGCCACCCACAAGGGGTGGCGCTACATTGGAAGTCGCCCGCCCCAGGTTTCAAAAACCTGGGCCACCCGACTGGGCCACCCGACACCCGACGCCACCCACAAGGGGTGGCGCTACATTGGCGCGGCAGGGCCTTGCTTGTGCCGCCCTGGCCGGGCTCGGCGCTCAACTTGGATGTGCCATTCTGCAAATGGTACTGCCGGTTAGAGCAAGCTCTATCCAAGTGTACCATCCGAATGCGAGTTTGGCCGGAGAGCAAACAGGTATTCGACGCTACGCTTGCCCTGAAAGCGCTATGGGGAAGTTTTTGTGGGAAAACCTGCTATAATGAGGTGTCCGAAGCCGGGATGTGCTTCGGGGGCTATCGACCGGCCGCCGTCACGGCGAACCGAGGCCGATCTCGTGGGCCGAAGTTCGGTACCGTGACGGGACTGCTTAGCCGTTTTCTGTTGGAGCGAACGCTGCATGCTGTTTCAACCACCGTTGCCGCTGAAGTACGCGGCGTTGACCGATGAAGAGATGTGCGACGCGATCCTCGAGCGCAAGCGCTCCCTTGGCTCGCGGCTGGTCATCCTCGGTCATCACTACCAGAAGGACGACGTCATTCAGTTCGCCGATTTCACGGGCGACAGTCTGAAGCTCGCTAAGCTCGGCGCTCTGCAGACTGATGCCGAGTTCATCGTGTTCTGCGGTGTCCACTTCATGGCCGAATCGGCGGAAATGCTCACCGGAAAGGACGTCACCGTGATCCTGCCCGATCTGTCGGCGGGTTGCTCCATGGCGGACATGGCCGAAATCGACCAGGTCGAGGACGCATGGGAGTTCATCGTCGACGACTGCGGCGTGACACCGGTCCCGATCACATACGTCAACTCGACAGCGACCATCAAGGCTTTTTGCGGCGAGCACGACGGCGCATGCTGTACGAGCAGCAATGCCCGGGAGGTTCTCGAGTGGGCGTTCAAACAGAGGGACCGCGTAATCTTCCTGCCCGACCAGCACCTCGGGCGTAACACGGCGTACGCGTTGGGCATCCCGCTCGAGCAGATGGCCGTGTATGACCCGAGCCAACCGGGCGGCGGTTTGACATCCGAGCAGGTACGCGACTCGCGCGTGATTCTGTGGCAGGGGCATTGCAGCGTGCACGTCTTGTTCACTCCCGCACAGTGCGAGGAGATCCGGCGGACCGATCCGGACTGCAAGATTCTGGTCCACCCCGAGTGCCCCTGGGAAGTCGTGCAGCAGGCCGACATGGCGGGCAGCACCGAGTTCATCATCAAGACCGTGCGCGAATCGTCTCCCGGAACCCGATGGGCCATCGGTACCGAGATCCACCTCGTCAACCGTCTGCTGCATGCGTATCCCGACAGGCCGATCCGGTCGCTCGCCGGCATTCAGTGCCTGTGCACGACCATGTATCGCATCGACCTGAGGCATCTGCTGTGGACACTGGATGAACTGGTCGCGGGGCGCGTCGTCAACCAGATCAAAGTGGACCCGGAGGTGAGCCGTCTGGCGATCCTGTCGTTGGAACGTATGCTGGCAAATGTGTCACCGCAGCCGATGGGGATCAAATAGGCCCGAGTGCCCGATGCAGCGGGCCCAGCCGTCGGCTCACGGAGAGTGACTGTGTCTCAACCGGCAGTGTCAATACTGGGAAGCCGGTCTCAGTGGGCAGACCGGGTCGGCGACTACTGATCGAACCCAGTCCCGTCGGTCTGGTTCGGGCTGTTTTTCGATGAAGGTCGCCCGTCTGTTGCCGATGAACATGCGGGCGATCGGCCTTGGGTGTAACTTCGTCGGGGGCGCAGGTGTTTGTTCTCCCGGCGGGGCGGATTGCGATGACGAGAACCCCGGGCTCAAACGGTGTTCTCGTGGCGGTCGCCGGATTCCGGGCAACCGGCGAATTCGGACAGGACAAGATGCTTCAATCGTTCGTTGATCTGGGCAGTCATGTATCGCCGTCTGCAGCGGCGACCGATGCTCGACCGCACACGACCACGGCAACCCGTTGGACAACGCTGCCGGGCGAGGTGCTTGACGGCGGCGAGATTGTCCTGTTGGCGATCAAGCCGTCGATGTGGAGGCCGGTGTTCGATGCGGCACCTTGGTTGGTGACGTGCTGCCTTCTGGTCGTGATGTTGACATGGCTCGGTAGTCCTTTCTCGGGTTGGACGCTCCCGGCCACGACTCAGGCCATTCTGCTGGTGGCGCTGGCTCGTCTGGCGGTGGGGGTGGTGCGGTGGGTTCCGAGGTGGTACGTGCTGACGAATCGCCGGATCATCGATGTCCGCGGGATTCGCTCGCCGCGTATCTCGTCCTGCCCACTTCTGGATATCCGCACGACACACATGGAGCAATCGCCGTTGGAGGGATTCACACAGCTCGGTACGATCGTCTTCGTGACGGATCACGAGGATCAAGTGTCACATATCTGGCAGTCAGTCAAAGACCCGCGAGACGTACACGCGAGAATACGGCGCGCCATCGAGAACTCCCTCGACCAACGCGGGCTGTAGGGCGAACCCGATCGATCCGAGTCCCGTCTCCGTTCGAATCTTCCGAGTACACTACGACGGTTGATCAATACCGCGACAGTTATGGAGCTGTCAGGCCAATCGGGATCGCCGGGTGCCATGGCCAAGATCCGGCGAAGCCGGGTGCGGCCATGCCGGTCCAATGGAAGCGGTACGTCAAGTTGGTGCGTCGGGGACGCACCCTACCTGGGCACTGCTGACACAGCAGTGGCACACCGCCCGGCCGACACGGGGGTCGGGGACGCACCCTGCCTGGGCACTGCTGACACAGCAGTGGCACACTCTCCGGTCGCACCCGGTGTCAGGTGCATGGCACTGCTATGGGCACGTGCTGCCGGTCGGGAGCCCCACATTCAACCAGGAGTCGAACTGACCGGCTCCGTTCAGCAGGTCTATTGTCCGAAGGATATCGGGCGGGCCCAGCAGGCCGCTGTGGTCGATGTCCTCGCTGTACAAGCCCCACGGCGACGTTCCCGCGCCGTTGATGTAGTCGATCAGGCGGAGGATGTCAGAGGGGCTCGACTGCGTGTCGCCATCGACGTTGGCCGGATGGGCGATGAACATACCCGCAGTGGCGGCGCCCGCATGGTCCGTGTATGTGACAGTGGTGATTTCACCCGGCGTGATGGGGCGGGCCAGGGTGACCGTCCAGGTACCCAAACCGTTCTCGTCCACAACGGCCTCAACCGAAGTAATGTCGTTGACACCCAGCTCTCGATCGCCGGTCTCGCACAGCGTCCAACAATCCAGCGTCGGATGCGGATCAAGACCATCAACCAGGCCACCCGTGAGCGTGATCGTGTCGATTCCCTGAAGCGTCTCCGCGTTATCCGGGGGGTGGGGTTGTCGGGCATCCACGACACCGTTCGGTGGATCGGCCCAGGTCAAGTCCATTACTGGACAGGTGGAACAGAGGGTGGGACAGAGGTCCCATGCCCCGTTTCCGTTGTGGAGATACCCGTCCGTCGCACAGTTGTCATCCCAAGCGACCTCGCAGCAGAAGCTGTCAGCATCACAAACCGCCTGGCAACATTCCAGATCCGAGCAGGAGGCCGTGCCGTTGTCCACACAGCAATCTCCGGCATCCGGATTGCCGCACCCCTCACAGAGATCGGAACACAAAACGGCTGCCCCGCACGTTGATCCCTGCCAGCCCGTCGTGGAGCAGTTCTCGTCCCAAACCGTGGTGCAGCAGAAAGGATCACAGGCACAGACCATCTCGCAGCACGTCTCGTCGTTGCATGCCGGCGTACTGGTGTCACCACAACAGTCACCGTCCCCTGGACAAGCCGGATTGTCCGGAGGCCCGCATGAAACGGTGAACGTCCCCATTCCTCGCCGTTCGCCGGGATATACACCGAGCCGGATCATGTAGGTCTGCAGCTCCTGTGCTTCGAATACTGCCATGGACTGCCGTGGGTCGACCATATCGCCGCAGCGATCATCGTTGCATGCCAGAATCTCGGCGTCAGTCCCGGGGCATACATCACAGCCATCGTAGACGGCGATGCGGGTGTCGACTTCGGTTTCGTCGCACGTGGTGACGAGAATCGTCCCAGTACACGGCGATTGCCAGCAGTACCAGATATCCGCCTCGATCTGGTCCTCTCCCCAGAAGTTGCAGGCATCATGAGCCAGACCGTCCGTCGTTGCTGTCATGTTGTTGAAGGAGAAGGTGCCTTCCCCCCAAATCGGTTGGGCATTGCCGCAGTCATCGTTGGGCGGTGGTGGTGGAACGCATGCACCGGGATTATCCAATGCCACGTCAAGGCAGAACGCCAGATCCTGCGGGATGGCGTCATCCGCGGCATACACACCGTCGCCCTCGTCGTCCTGCACGGCCCACTCGTCGCTCGCAACCGCACCCTCCCACATCCAGACACATTCGGAGCCCGGCTCCGTGAGCGTGAGCTTGTTCGTGATCTCGATCCAGTAGCATTGACCTGCCACAAGGGGTACCGGTTCATGAGTGGCAATGTGCTCGAACTCGCGGGGTTTGCTCGCGATCAGATCTCCCGTGGGTAAAGGGCCTACCAGGGTCAGTGTCGATGGCTGCTCGAACACGAACAGTTCCGCGCCCGGCACGCCACCATTGTCCGCCAGATACCGGATGCGAAAGCTGTCCGTGGCCTGGTCCCGGCAATCCGTCTCGGTTCCGTAGTCCCAGTAGCCACCCTTCAAACAGACCTCGGTGACGGAGCCGTTGTCGGCGGGGATGAAATCCTCCGCGACGAAGTATTTGGTGCGGTCGCTGGTGAGGGCAACACTGGTGTCACGTTCCTGGCAGTTTTCGGCAGGTTGCAAGCAGTACGACGTGGCCACCTGACCCGTTGGATCGGGGGACTCTTCCGAGAGCCCGTCGGATGAGCCAATCGCGGCAGTCACGCCACTACGTCGCTGCGCCTTGTCACCAAGGGCGAGTCCGGATCGGTCCGTTACCGAGGAGGCGAGGGAACCCGCATTCGGTACACGATCCAAACGTGCCTGGCGTTCGGTATCTTCGCTCCCCGAAGCCAGCGTCACCAACCCCAAGGCGATGATGGTTACCAGGGCATACAGCCAGATGAACGAAATCCGCATCATGATCAATTCCCTTCCTAGAAACGTCGGTCACCTGTCACGGTGACGATGGTCCCCGGGCAGCCCGCAATGCCGGGACCGCAGTTCTCAGTAGAGTCTCAGGTGGTGTCGTGATCTGTTCACGACCGGTCGAACGGCTCAGCGCTGAACACGACGGCCGCGAGAATCCAATCATACCGCCTGCGAGAGACAAACTGCGCTGTGCCGGGGCAACCGGCGCACCCTACGAGAACTGATGAACGTAATCCCCCCCAATCCCCCTGTTCGAACCTTTCGGCGAGCGACACTATCGGTCCTTGCGCACAGACCGGGACAGGTCGCTAAACATCGGAGTATAGGTGCCCGGTAGTGGTCTTTCAAGCTTCTCGAGTGTCCGTGTCGCCCGCCACTGGCACGGGATCACGTCCGGTATTGATGACTGTTGACCGGACAAAGAGGGCGGCCAATCCCCTGACCATGCCACATGGGTGATACCTATTCCAGTATGAATTTCCCGATACCTCTCTCCCCAAGCAGCGGGCTCCAGGCTGGATGCTCAGGCGTGCCGGAGTGCATGGACGCATGCAGGCCCACCTCATTCGAGTGCCGCAGAAACCACTCGGTTGCCGTGTCGTTCCACCACCGATACACTTCCTGCGCTGTTTTGCGGCTGTGTCCGGACGGGTTCACGCGCGATCGACCCGCATCCATATTTCACTCAGCCGGTGGATTTTTGCGCGGCACCTGCCGCAAGCTCTGAAGTGCCCGATTGGCAGAACGCTGGGAGCACCGATGTTCGCAAATCTTCGATCCGCCTTGATGACCGTGATCAATCCGACCGTCGAACGGCGTCGCGATTCCGATCGGCGGTTCGGTTCGCTCGTGATGACAGTTGTTATCGCCTCTTTATTGATTATGTGGGGGATGGGCTGCTCCACGACTTGGGATCGGTTGAGTTCGGCTCTTTGGGTCGCCGACTACGACACGGCCGAGCAGCGTGCAAAGGAAACCGGCCGGGGAATGCTCATTCTGTACAAGGATACGCGACCCGGGGCCGATAACTCGCTCGAACGAGTCCTCGAGTCCGCGCCGGTCGAGGGACGAACACGCCGATATGTGCGATGCATACTCTTCAGGTCCTACGAGCCGGACCGTCGCTACGTTGCCCAATTCGGCGTTGAGCGCGCCCCGGCATTGGTCGTCATCCACCCCGACGGGACCTACCACGCCCGATCGGGTGCGATGTCCGCTTCTGATGTAATGGCGTTTCTCGCCCAGGCCGCGCCGCCCGGGCGGCGGCCCTTGTTGAATCCGCACATTCCCAGAGAAGCCGATTACAGGTGGCTCACCTCCCTTGATGCCGCCGAGTCGATCGCCGGGCGTACGGATCGCCCGATCCTTGCAGTGTTCTACCGCACGCTTTCGCGGGACTGGTCAAGGCTCGAGCCCATGCTGGATCGACACGAGGTGTATTCCCGCCTGGCCCCGATGGTGCATTGCCGGATCGGTTTGATGCGCCTGTCCTCAGCCGCCTACATCACCCGATTCGGGGCGTTGAAGCTGCCGGCCATGGTAATCGCCCACCCTGACGGCACCTACGACGTGCTGGAGTTGCCGACATCGTACGAGGCTATCGCGCGTTTTGTTGACGCATTTCAGGCACCACACGGCCAGCCGGACGCCCGGCGTGCCAAGACCACGGACCGCTGAGCCGCCACGGTACAAGCCATCCATCGCGTGCTCGATGATCAAGCGTCACCTCCGCCTTGGGACTTTCTCGACCTTGTGCTACAATGTACCTGGGCTGGCCAGACAGTGACTTCGGGCAGACAGTAGGGCCTGTCCGGAGCGCTCGAAACGGTTACGTTTGACCTCGAGTGACTGCGCGCGGCTTTGGACAACGGATCGTGGTTCCGGTCCCGCGTGACCCTGAACCTGCCAGCGGACCGCCACGGACGGCACTTCGCTCGATGGCATCGAACTTGCTCGATGTTTGGCAACCGAAGACGCGGATTCCGACCCGGGCACCGAAGGGGCCATTCACAGGGATAACGAAATGTTGTCGCATCGGAAAGGGCACACCACCGACCTCGGCCTTTGCAGGCAAGAATGTAACGCTGACTGATGCAAGCAGGACGGCGCATCCGGCGCCGATCCTCAGGAATGAGACTACTATGAGCCAACCGCCGTTTTCCCCGATCGAACAGGCCTTTGAGGATCTTCG
Source organism: Planctomycetota bacterium (assembly GCA_030622435.1). Classification (GTDB taxonomy): domain Bacteria; phylum Planctomycetota; class Phycisphaerae; order UBA1845; family UBA1845. The sequence goes on along the minus strand of JAUXGE010000167.1, from coordinate 2,262 downwards.
CGAGGGGAAGTTCATCATCCTCATCGACGACGAAGACCGCGAGAACGAGGGCGATCTGGTCATGGCCGCCCAGAAGGTCACACCTGAGAGTATCAACTTCATGCTCAAAACCGGGCGAGGGGTCCTTTGCCTGCCCATGACCCGCGAAGAATGCGAGCGACTCAACCTGCCTCTGCAAACCTCGGATAACACAGGCCGCTTCGGAACGGCCTTTACCCTCACGATTGACGCCCACAGCCGTTTCGGCGTCACGAGCGGCGTATCGGCGACGGATCGAGCCAAGACCATCGAGGTCGCCTGTGCGCCTGACACACGTCCCACCGATCTGACCCGTCCGGGTCACATCAATCCGCTGATGGCCCGTAGCGGCGGCGTGCTTGTGCGTGCCGGTCAGACGGAAGGCTCGGTTGATCTCTGCCGGCTTGCGGGATTGCGTCCCCAGGCCGCCATCATCGAGATCATGAATGACGATGGAACGATGTCGCGCGTCCCGGACCTTGCACGCTTCTCCAAGCAGCACGACATACGCATGTACACCGTGGCCGAGATAATCGAATATCGCATGAAGCACGAGACCTTCGTGCTACGCGGCGCGACCACGAAGCTGCCGACCGAGTTCGGTGAATTCTCCCTGATCGCCTACAGATGCCCGGCCGACGCCGAGCCGCACCTGGCCTTATGCTGCGGTGGCGTCGGGGAGCTGGACGCCGAGGGCAAGCCCATAATCCACGAAGAGCCGGTCCTGGTTCGCGTCGAGTCCGAATGCATGACCGGACACGTTTTCCATTCCAAGCGATGTGATTGCGGTGAGCAGCTCGATCGGGCCATGCAGATGGTCCAGGAGGCGGGTAAAGGCGCCGTCATCTATCTCAGGCAGGAAGGTCGCGGCATAGGCCTGCACAACAAGCTCAAGGCTTACGCGTTGCAGGACAACGGGCTCGATACCGTCGAGGCCAACGTCGAGCTGGGGCTGCCCGTTGACCGGCGCGACTACGGCGTTGGCGCCCAAATCCTGCGGGACCTTGGCCTCAAACGCCTCCGCACCCTCACGAACAATCCCAAGAAGGTAAGTCGTCTCGAGGTCTACGGAATCGAGGTCACCGAGCAACTACCTTTCGAGATGAAACCCAACGAGCACAACCGGTTCTACCTTCAGACGAAAAAGGCCAAGATGGGCCATCAACTGCACGACGTGTGATACGCTGCGGGGGGCGGACTCAAAGAGCGATATCTCGTCTTCCCAAGATTGTAGCGGCCAGCGTCCTCGCAGGCCGTTGTCCCGGGAGGTGCTCCTGCACACCACGGCTGGCGAGGACGCCGGCCGCTACAGAAAGACACGAATCGTGCGCACCTGCCATACACGATGCCGACACCCGGTCGAGGTCACCGCGCGGATAGCCAGGTAGGTCGGGTCCGCAGACCCGACGTTCTATCGCAGAGCGCCGCGACGTCGGAAGTACAGCTTGTAGCCCGCCAGGAGCGATAGCGCCAGGGCGGTCATACCCCATGCGGAGACGGTTGGAATAGGCTCCTGTTCGATTTGGCAGGTTGCGTTGCAGCCATCGTCCGGCTGAGTGTTTCCGTCGTCGCACTCTTCTCCCGCTGTGGTGTTCAGGGTGCCGTCACCGCACTCGGCGAACGTGCAGTTGGAATCGCATGTGGTTGACTCACCGCCGTCGTCGCACTCCTCGTCGGTATCCACCACGCCATCTCCGCACCAAACCTCCCTGAGCCCGAGATTGTGGTGCATGCCCGCCGCGACCGTGACGAAACCGGCATTCGGCGGCGGCACGTTGCATTGGTTGGCGCCGTTAGTTCCCCATGCGACGATCGAGCCGTCGGCCTTTAAGCCAATACTGTGGTATCCGCCCGCCTCGACGGCCACAAAGTCGGCATTCGGCGGCGGTACGTCGCATTGACCCGAGTGGTTTGCCCCCCATGCGACGATCGAGCCGTCAGCCTTTACGCCGAGACTGTGGGCCCATCCCGCGGCGAACGCCACGAAGTCCGTGTTTGGCTCGGGCACATCGCATTGCCCCGTATGACCTCCGGAGTAATCGTAGTTTGATCCCCACGCGACAATCGAGCTATCTGCCTTAAGGCCCAGACTGTGATAATGGCCCGCCCCGACTGCGACAAAACCGGAAAAGGGGGTATCCCCTTCGCTGCGGTAGCCCCCATATCTAGTGGTCCTGCGGTCTTCTGCCTCGGCAGTGCGTGACCAAGCTCCTGTACGGAACGGGTTCTACGGCCACCGCTTGT
>JAUXGE010000189.1 GCA_030622435.1 Planctomycetota bacterium | reverse complement strand
GCAACAAGAGCCGTGAGATTGCTCTTGGTTCGTCAAGCTCTTCGTGCCTCGACAAAGTGAGACCTCCTGCGGGCCTTCTCGATGTTGTTGACTTCGGGAAGGCCCGCTCTCTATCCATGCAAGACCTGGTAGCTCGGCAGGGTATGCCCTGGATGGGCCGATTTCTCGTCATGACCGGGTGGCGCGTTTGCGCACGTGGGCACCGGCTGGCAGGCCGAATGCAGACCATATAGAATGCGGGCTCGATGAGCATCGTTGTCAGGTGCCCGCGGTGGAATCCATGGAGCGCATCGCACCGCGCGTGTTCTGCAACCGTGAAGGAGTGATTTCATGACGGAGAGCAATGCTAGTGAGTGTTCCGCAGCGCCGACACTGGCATTTGCGTGTTCCGGTGCGGCCGACGTCGGAGAGATCACGGACCATGTGGCCAGGAAGCTTACGCGAGACGGTGTCGCGAAGATGTTCTGTCTGGCCGGTGTCGGTGGATGCGTGGATCCCATCATGAACGCGACATCGGCGGCCAAGCGCATCCTCGCGATCGACGGCTGTCCACTGGACTGTGTCCGGCACACGCTGGAACAGGGCGGTTTTACGGATTTCGCCCACCTGCGCGTGACGGACCTCGGTTTGAAAAAAGGTGAGTCGGCCGTCACACCCGAATTGACCGCACAGGTGGCCGAGAAGGCCGCGGCGTTGCTGAATTCGTAGAGCAAGCTCTATTCTCTTGTGGTGGTCGTAAGTTGGTTTCGCCCGGTGCTTGTGCAGATTCCGATGCCGTACGGAACCGGAGAATGCTCTAGTGCTCTGCCCGGACGGAGCGTGGCAAGTGTGGAACCGTCCGGAATAGGATGTACCCCTGCCGGATCGATGCGATCTGCGTCACGGGATCGGATCCCAAGCGCGCGTGACCACTATGGACACACCGGCGGGTCGCTCGGTGGTGGGAACCCGGGGGCCGGGTACGTGTTGCCTAGGAACGCGCCGAGGCAGTACGTTACGTCCGTTATGTTGATCAACTGGTCTGGGACCCGGTGGTCGCCGGCCGGGGAGCCCTCGATGTCAACCCGTGCCTTCATCACGTTTCCAGGCAGGTTCTTCCACTTGTCGAGGACAGCCGTGACATCCATGATGCCCGTAACGCCGTTGGGCGCACTGCACGGAACCGTCGTGCAATCTCCGACAACGTCGCCCCAGATGGTCGTTGTCGCTCTGTAGGAATCCGAGTAGCTCGACTCGTCGGCCAGGTCGCACATCTCGTTCACGACTTGGATATCGTACACGGCGCCGGGAACGATGCCCTCGTGGAAAACGTGGACCATGTCGTACTCCGTCCAATCGTCCCACCAGGGCAGACACCCGACCGTGGCACCCCATAACCAGGTCTGAGGCAGACCACCGACACCGATCGTGCAAGGCAAAGGCGTCATCTGCGACACACCGGCCTGCTCGCAGTAGACCTTCGGTTCCTGCACCCAGAGTTGCACGCCGGTCCAGGTGTCATACGGGGCGGGCAGATTCACAAACGTCACGCGAACGGCTTGTGTCTGTCCATCGTCACCGGCGTGGAAGGAGAGGTAACGGGGCTTCCGGCTCTCGGGGTTGAACTGGAGGTCAAGACGCTCCGGTTCCGGTGAGGATGCGGTGCAGCACTCGTCCGGGCGGCCGTCGCCGTTGTTGTCCGAGCTGACCTCTCCGTCGCCGTCGGGGTCGGAAGGATCGATGTCGCAATCATCAGGGATGGCGTTGCCGTTGCAGTCGCCGCTGGTTCCCACGTGGATGTCACAGAGGTCGAACGTGCCGTTGGCGTTGCAGTCTTCCAGGCCACCGGGTTCGCACTCGTCCGGGACACCGTTTTCGTCGCAGTCTGGGCTCGTACCGCACGGGGGCAGCTCGCCGGGGTCTGGCGTCCCGTCCGCATCGCAGTCGGGCTGGCATTCATCCGGAACGCCGTTGCCGTCGCAGTCGGAGCTGGTTTCATTCGCGATGTCCTGATCGTCCAAGACGCTGTTTTGATTGCAGTCACGATCGGTCAAGGCAATCCTCGATGGGTTTCCGTCTGAGACACCCAGCGTCTCGGTGTCTGAACCGTCAAGATCGGCACGCAGGATTGCGTCTTTGCAGGTGTCGGACCAGTACATCTTGCCCGCGAGCGGGTCCAACTCGATCCCGTACGGGCAAGACAGACCGGTCGCAATGAGGTCTTCAACCTCCGATCCGTCAAGGTTGGCACGCTGGATCTTGTCGGTTTCCGAGTCCGTCCAGTACATCTTCCCTGCTGCTACGTCGAGTGCGATCCCGTACGGGGAGGACAAACCGGAAGTCACCAGCTCTTCGACATTCGATCCCTCGAGGTTGGCGCGCATGATTGCGTCGGCGGACCGGTCCGTCCAGTATATCTTCTTCCCGGCGGTTAGATCCAAGGCAATCCCCCCCGGGGAGTAGCCGGCAACGAGGACCTCCACGTTCGAGCCGTCCAGGTTGGCACGCTTTATAGCATTCCATTCCGCCCAATAGACCAGGTTGTACTGAGGGGCCAGCGCCAGGTCGTAGGCATTTGCGATCATAACGTCCTCGACGTCGGTGCCGTCCAGGTTGGCGCGCATGATGCGTTGCGTGAGATCATACGGATGTATTCCCCAGTAGACCTTGCCGGCACCGGTGTCAATCGCGATACCCCCGGCCTCGATCTGGCCGCCGGCGACCACCTCGGCGTCAGTCCCGTCGAGGTTGGCGCGCATGACTGCGTGGGCCTCCGAATCGGTCCAGTAAATCTTCGGCTGTGCGTGGGCCGAGGGAGTGCTAGAGACAATCGCGACCAAGACGACGAGCACGGGGAACCTCTGTCGAAACATGACCCGCTCCTTTGTAGAAGCAATGTGAGCAAAACCGGCGGTCGATGAGACGATGGGCCACCTCGCGGCATGCACGCCTCATCTTGTGCGCCCTCTACTGCCACACGAGTTGCACAGGAATTATTGTACCCGGTGAGGCACGTCGGGATCAAGCACGAACCGGAAGTTATCTGCCGGATCGATACGATCAACATTACGGGATCGGATCCCAAGCGCGCGCGACCACTATGGACACACCGGCGGGGGGCTCGGTGCTGGGAACCCGGGGCCTGGATACGTATCACCCAGGAATGCGCCGAGGCAGTAGGTCACGTCCGTGATACCGATGTACTGATCCGGGGTTCGGTGATCGCCCGCCGGCGAGCCCTCGAAGTCGGCTCGCGCAATCTGGATGTTATTCGGCAGGTTCTTCCACAGGTCTAGAATCGCCGTCACGTCCACGATACCTGTGACGCCGTCGGGCGGGCCGCATGGGAATGTCGCGCAATTGTCGATTGCATCGGCCCAAGTGCTTTGCGACAGTGTCAGCGCGGGTGAGTAGTTGCCTTCGATGCTCAGCCAACAGGTGTCGTCGACGACCTGAATGTCGTACACACCTTCCGGAATAATGCCCTCGTTCGAAACGTGCACCACATCGTATTGAGACCACTCCGTCCAGAGCGGTTCACAGCCTAAATCGGCGCCCCAGTACCATGGCGGCTCAATACCGCGAAGCACACAGCCGTAATCAGGTGGATTATCCGGCTCGGGGACCCATTTCCCGCAGCAGCCTTCACAATGCCTCTGGGGCTCCTGGACCCAGAGCTGTGCACCGTTCCAGGTGTCGTAAGGCGAGGGCAGATCCTGGAAGACCACTCGGACAGCCTGATTGCGATCTGGGTCGCCTGCGGTGAACGACACGTACCGCACCTTCTGGCTGATCGGGTTCCCTGGCAGATCCAGCCGGTCCGGCTCCGGCACGGACGACTCAAAGCACTCGCACTCGTCGGGGATTCCGCTCTCGTCAAGGTCCTCACTGACCTCACCGTTGCCGTCGGGGTCGGAAGGAACGATGTCACAGTCATCAGGAACGAAATTCTCATTGCAGTCATCGACGCCACCGTGGTAGATGTCGCACCAATCACTCGTCTCGTTGTTGTTGCAGTCGTCCAGTCCACCAGGTTCACACTCGTCGGGCACGCCGCTGTCGTTGCAGTCGTCGCTCGCCCCATCGGCAATGTCGCATTCGTCCGGCATGTCGTTCGTGTTGCAGTCGGTGCCGGCACCGCACCCAGGAAGACTGCAGGCACCGTCCAGTGCCGTACAATCCAGATCGCAAGCATCCGGCAGCTCGTTCTCATTACAGTCGAAGAAGAACTCGTAGGCTCCCATATCGACAGTGGGCGTGCCGTCATCATCGCCATCCATGATCCGGGCGTTGCCGGCAAGGTCGGTGCCTACGGTCACGGTCGTGTCGTCGCCCGCATCAATGACCGGGGAACCCGGCGACAACCGTAGGTTATCATCAAGCGTACCGTCGATGTCGTCTGCGCCGTCCGCGTCGACGAATGCCGGATCATCACCGGTGTTTCCCACTCCTCCATAGATCCCCGTCCACCCTTGGACGCATGTGAAATCGACGGTGCTGGCCGGATCACCCAGCAAAATCTGTTCCTCTTCATCCGTTGCCGGGTAGTTAGCCAGGATGTTCCCCCAGAACACGCAGTTCGACAACGTCACCGCAGCGGCTGCGTAGAGTCCGCCAGCAAACAGGTAGGCTGTGTTTCTACTGAATGTGCAGTTCGTCAGTGCCACGCTGCTGGCGTGGGCGATGTACGTGCCCCCGCCGAACTCGATGACGATGTTCCCGCTGAACGTACAGTTCGTCAGTGTCGTGCCACCGCCGGCGTACACACCGCCACCAAAGCCTCTCGCGAAGTTCCCCACGAATGAGCAATCCACGATCGTCAGATTGCCGCTGTTTTTGTGGCAGTACATCCCACCGCCATCAAAGATGGCCACGTGGTTCCCGACAAACGTGCAACCGATGACTGTCGGGCTGCCGGATATGCTGTACATTCCGCCACCAAACACACAGGCCCAGTTTTCTTTGAACGTGCAGTCTATTACGGTGGGGCTGCTGGAATCGTTGGCCATCCCGCCACCGTAGCCTCCAATTGAGTCGCCGTGCGCCCAATTCCACGTGAACGTGCAGCGGGCCACTTTCGGATCGCCCTCGAAGTTGTACATGCCGCCGCCATGCTGGTCCTCGTACTGCGGACCGCTGGCCTTCCCGGCCGTTATGGTGAAGCCGTCGAGTACCGCCGAGCCGTCGATTCCACTACCTGTAACGACGTGCTGGCTGTTCTCGTCGGTGTGACCGTCCAGGGCGTCGACATCCCCGTCCGCGTCCGTGTCAAACGACTCGCACCCGGACAAGTATGGAACCCCGTCTCGCGAGTAACACTGCATGAACGCCGACTGATTCGACACGTCATTGGCCGCCAGATCCCCCGTCAGAACGGTTTGGTCAAATAGACCGGCTCGCCCCGCAAGCGTGGTCTCGGTGCCGTCGAAGCCGCCGTACAGGGCCACACCATTGATGAGTTGAAAGGTGGCCGTACGATCGCCGGATCCGGCGTCAGGCCGGTAGATCCCGACCGCCACCCAGATTTGGTCACCCGACTGGGCGGCCGCCAGCGCATCCTGCAGATCGATGAAGGCATCCATCCAACTCGAGCCGTCGGTCGCGCCGGCCGCGTCGTCGTTCACATACAGAATCGTCTGGGCCGCGGTGAAGGGGGCGGCGAGAGAACCGGCCGCGACTACGATGCTCAGAATCAGGAATCTCTGACGAAACATGACCCGCTCCTTTGTACAAGCAATGCGACAAGGCCGGCGGTCGATGAGACGAAGGGCCACGATGCGGCATGCACGCCTCACCTTGTGCGCCGTCTACTGCCACACGAGCTGGAAGAAGGTATTGTACCCGGTGAGGTGCGTCGGGATCAAGCGTGAACCGATTATCACCTGCCGGAGGGTGCAGATTCTTTTTGACACCTATTCCGTCTACATTCCGTCTACAACGGCCTCCAGGGCATTCAGTGGCATGTCGGTGATTCATGCCTGTTCGATACACGCAGGCACCCATTGCTCTGCACGAAGACCGACAAGAACTCGGGGAAGCCAGCTCTGCGATAGACTGCATGAAAAATTCAGGTGTCAACAGATACCGTTCCCTGCAAGTAGTCCCAACAGTGGGATACTGATCCCTGCAAGCGACCCCGATAGGGGTTGAGGCACGTAGCCATGGGCGCAAGCCCGTGATAGAGGGGAACGGAGAAGAGACAAGCCCCGGTAGGGGCGACGGATTGTAGAAGTGGGCCGATGGTTCACACCTACTATCGTTCGAAGACGAGTTCCCGGCCTTCCTGCAACGACATGGCCTGTACGACGAGCGATACGTCCTAGGATAAGGTGCGGTTGGCTTGGCCACGGAAGACGGAATCCGTCGCCACTACGTGGCTCGCGTGTTTCCGCTGTCCTTGTTCCACGGGCTTGCGCCCGTGGCTAGGTGCCCATGCCCCTGCCGGGGCATAGGTGCCAAGAAGAACCTGCCCACCACAGTATCCGCCGGAGGCGCACCGCCATGGCAACGGATGACCGGTGCGGATACAATCGACGGGGAGGGGTTTGAGGATCGTTGCAGGCGACCATATGGTGTCTGCAATGAAGGTCTCAGTACTACGACGCTAAGACCGGATTCGGCCGGGCTGTGAGTGTGCTTGGAAAACACGCCGAGTTGCGAGAAGCGTGGAAGGGTGTGCTATCGCCACGGGAGGACCAAGCCCCGGCGGGGCGGCAGAGAGTAGCCCAGGGCGTGAGCCCTGGGGTTAGGTCGCCCGCGCCCTCGAGCCCCGTAGGGGCGACAGAACCCCCACCGCTTGCTCTTTCGCCCCTCCGGGGCTGGGAGTCAAATGGGTGGGCCGTGGTCCCAGGGCTAGCGCCCTGGGCTATTGTCTTTCGTCCCTCCTGGACTGGGCGTGCCTAATCTCTTGTGCCGCGACTCTTCACGGCGTACGGAGCTCTCAGCGTTGTAGTCTTACGCCGTCGATCTGTCCTTTGCCGCGCCATATGCAGCGAAGGCGAGACTCACACGCGAAGTACGGTGGGCATGAGTGACACGAAGGTTCCATCACGAAGGCGGCGGGTGTTGCTTGTGGCCGTCGTATTCGTGGCCGCTGTGGTCATGGGCATTCCGACGATCGGCGGGGGGTTCGTCGGGGGCGATGATCACCGTCTGGCGCTCAATCACGTTCTCGTGAACCGCCCCTCGTTCGAGCACGCCATCAAGCTCTTCACGATACCGCACCGCGACCTGTATCAACCACTACCGCTGCTGAGCTTTTCGGCCGAGTTCGCCATCGCAAACACTTTCGGACTCTTCAAAGAGAGCATCTCCGGCGGAACATGGTTGTTCCATCTGACGAACATCCTGCTGCACGGTCTCAACGCGGTGCTCGTCTGGTTCGTTATCCGGATCCTCCACGAGCGCGCCGGGCCGGCGGAACCGCGCGCACCTGACGAATCTCCTGGTCACGTTCGGACGTGGGACCGGTCCGGTACGGCGCAAGCCGTGGCGACAGTCGCGGCGCTGCTCTTCGCTCTTCATCCTCTGCAAGTGGAGGTTGTGGCGTGGACCAACGGGCGGATGATGCTCATGTCCACGTTGTTCGCCCTTCTATCGGCTCTGACCTTCGCACAGTGGCTCGATCGCCCACGGACCTCGTCGGCCGTACTTACGGTGCTGTTTGTGCTCCTTTCGGCGCTGAGCAAGGTTCGCATCGGTTTGCCGATCATTCTCATCGTGGTGCTGTTGGGGCGACGCGCGAAGCTCGACCGGCGGTTCCTTTGGCTGTGGCTCGTCTGTGGTCTGATCACCGGAATCTTCGTACTCGTGAACGTATGGGCGACGGCCGGTGCCGACCTGTTCACCGAGGCGGCGGAGCACCTTCGCGGCCCGCGTCTGGTACGGGTCATACTCGCCCTGGCGTGCTACTCCCAGCATCTGATCCTGCCCGTGGGTCTGTGCAGCTACTACCCGACGCCGCCTCTGGTCTCATGGTTGGACACGGGGACGTGGTGGGCGATCGCGATCGTCGTACCGGCGCTGGTCTTTCTCGCCTGGACATGCCGGCGGTCGCGTGTGGCCCGGCTGGGATGGTTGTGGTTCTTTGCCACGCTCTGGGTCACCCTGCCCTTCGTACCGGCGCGCAACATACTTGCGGCCGACCGATACCTGTACCTGCCGATCATCGGATTGGTGTGGCTGATCGCCACACTCGGCACTCACATGTACGGGGTGTTGCTGCGTAGGACGTCACTGCGGGCAGCCCGCGCCGCCGTCATTGTTCCGGCAGCCATTATCGTCCCCGTCTTCATCGGTATAAGCTGGCACGTGGGTCTTTCATATGCGACACCGCTCTCGAAAACGACGCGAACCGCACACATGTTCCCCGACACGCCGCGGGTATGGGAGCGTCTCGGTTGGACACTCTGCAGCAACGGCGACTTCAAGGGCGCCATTAAATGCGCCGGAAAAGAGCTGCGTCACGACGCGCCGAACGTCCGGGCGGGCGCCTACCAGCTCATGGGCACGGCCGAGGTCCGGCGTGGAAATGTGGAAGAAGGACTGGCGGTTCTGCGAAAGGCAATTGACACAAATCCGGAGAATCCGCTGGGGGAATACCGGCTCGCAATGGCGTACGACGAAATCGGACGTCTGGAAGAAGCACTACCACACTACGAAACCGTGACGGAACTGGCCCCGACGCATAACCCGAGTCTGTGCCGGCTCGCGCAGATCTACCATCTCATCGGCCGCCCCGCCGACGCCCGCGCCACCTACGACAAGGCCCTGTCGAACAACGAATATGAAGTCCGCGCGATCATGGGGTTTGTGGAACTCGATATTGACGAAGGCACGCGGGATTCCCTGTCGACCGCCGAGCAGCGGTTGACCGGTCTGCTGCAATGGATGGATGACAATGTCGACGCATGGACCAACCTCGGCGCGGTGCGCCAGGCGCTGGGTCGATCCGAGAGTGCAATCCTTGCCTACACCGAGGCACTCCGGCGCGATCCGGAGCACACACTCGCCGTGATCAACCTCGCCCAGATTCACTATGCGGCGGGCGACATGGAGCAAGCGTGGCCACTCTTCCTTCGAGCTGCGGGGGGTGGGGTCACATCCGTCGAAGAGGCTGTTGTCCTCCACGATGTGTTCGTGGCGCAGGACACGCTCGACCGGGCGGTGG
>JAUXGE010000118.1 GCA_030622435.1 Planctomycetota bacterium | reverse complement strand
GGCGAAAGGTGCGAGCCCACGGCGTGAGCCGTGGGTTGAAGGTGCGTCGAAATGAAATGAGCCCCAGAGGGGCGACACACGGAATCTCGCGGAGGTCGGATGCACGACGTGTGTTAGGATGGAGTGCCGTCCCTACGGGACTGAAGGTGTCGAGAGCGGGCCTGGTCCCACGGCTCACGCCGTGGGCTGCGGACTATCGTTCCTCCGGGACTTCGTCATCGAGGTCGACAAGGCGACCAGAGCGGAATATGTATTACGGCGGCGAGCGTCGTCAGCCGACGGCTCGAGGCGTGCAATCGATGCCGTCGAGAGGGGAACAAGCCCCGTAGGGGCGAAAGGCGGATTCTCGTGGAGGTCGGATGCACGATGTGCGGGAGAATGGAGTGCCGTCCCTACGGGACTGGATGTGTCGAACCGGGCCCTGGTCCCACGGCTTACGCCGTGGGCTACAATCTGTCGTCCCTACGGGACTTCTCACGCGGGGCGCACGCCGACGTCCCACGGCTTTACGCCGCGGTTTATAGACTGTTGTCCCTACGGGACTGCGCCACGGTAGGTGTAGGGCGGGCATGACCCGCCGGATTACGGGAGAGTGAGCAAAGGCATGGCCAAGGGCATGAAGCGTTCGACCAAGAAGACCAAGACCCGTGCGCCGAAAACGGTGTTTAAGCACGGAGATTCGTCACCCGCAACACCGAAACCACGCCGCTCGCGCAAGGTCGGCAACGCCGGTCCGAAGCTCGAGGGGCTGGCGAAAAGCGTGGTTGACATGGCTCGTCGAGAGCAGGACCCGGCCATCGGCATCCCCACGCGCGCGCTGAGCAACGTCCGGTTCAACGAGAAGACCCGCCACGTCGAGATGGGCGACAACAAGCAGTCCCGCAGCTTCTTCAACTTCGGCCAGTCCAAACGCTTCATGCAGACGCTGCTCGTGGGGTCCAAGTGCAAGGATCTCATCGAGATGGGCAAGACGGCCAGCATCCGGCAGATCTACTATCTCAGCAAGCACACCATCAAGGGCACGAACGAGAAGACCTTTGACGACCAGGCCGAGTCCGATCCGATCATCGAAGACCTCGAGGTCGCCATAGACGCCCTGCGCGAGGAGCTGCACGTTTTCGCCAGCAACCGGGGCAACATGGCCGGGTATATCACGCTCGTCGACGCGGGTAGTACGCTCGACTGCACCGCGATGGGCAGCGCCGGATACGCGGTGCCCAGCATCTGCGAGCCGGATGTTATCCAGTTCAAGAAATGCGACGCCAAGTTCATTCTGCACGTCGAAAAAGACACCGTATGGCGGCGCTTTCACGAGGATCGCTTCTGGCAGAAGCACAAGTGCATCATCTCGCACGGCGGCGGCCAGCCCGCCCGCGGCATGCGACGGCTGCTGCGGCGCATGCACGAGGAGCTCGGCCTGCCCGTTTTCGTCCTGCTCGATAACGATCCGTGGGGGTACTACATCTACTCCGTCATCAAGCACGGCTCGATCAACCTGGCCTACGAGTCGCGCCGCATGGCCATCCCCGACGCGAAGTTCATCGGTGTCTCGAGCTTCGACTACGAGCGCTGCAACCTGAGCGACGACGTCAAGATCGACCTCGACGCCAGCGACGTCAAACGCGCCAAGCAGATCGCCAACTACCCGTGGTTCGCGCGGAAACGCCCCTGGCAACGCGAGATCAAGAAGATGCTGAGCAACCGCTTCAAGATGGAGGTCGAGGCCATGATCTCGAAGGACCTCTCCTACCTCACCGAAGAATACGTCCCGATGAAGCTCAAAGACAAGAAACAGTGGTTGGATTAGCCGAGCGCTAGACTGGCCCCGTCTAGCTCATTCTCGGATTCTCTGTAGCTGGTGTTGCGCCGTCACTTGTGGCTGGTGCCCGCTCGCAGTTTGCGTCACCCACAAGGGGTGACGCTACATGAAATCCGAGAATGCCCCTGAGTCCTGGTCACGAAGACGACACGTCCTCTGAACGCGAACGATTCCTCGTGTGCCAGAACGGAAGCGCGGGCCGGTCCGTGGGGCGCCGACCATAGAAGAAATCATCCGCCCAAAGAGCCACGCGACGTGCCAGGTGGTTGCGGCGGATGAACCATCGCACGGCATTGTGCAAAAACGAATTGGCGTGGGAATACGGGCACACCTTCATGCAAACTGCGCAATCCGTACCTTGAAGCCGCCAGAACCTGTAGCACTTCTCCTGGCTGCTCTGCCACTTCTCCACACCACGGCACACGCCCTTTTCCCCTTCATCGATGGCGCGTGACGGGCAGTTCTCGGCGCACTTCTTGCAGAACGCGCAGAAATCCTGCACGCCGAAATGAATCGGCCTGTCTTGCGTCAGGGGCAGGGTCGTAGTCACCACAGAAAGTCGCACGCGCGGCCCAAACTCCGGAGTTATCAGCAACCCGAGCCGTCCGAGCTCTCCCAAACCCGCGTCGACCGCGATCGGCCCACACAGGACACGGTAGTTTCCGTCGATGTGTGCCCGTGCTTCGTATCCGAGTACGTTGATGTACCGGGCAACGAGCATCGCGATTTTCGCGGCCTCGAAGTACTTGAACGCCGTTTCGGTGGTCGTCGCAGTGTCGGGAGCGTGTCGCACCATTGCGTGATCCATCTCGACCGCAAAGACGGCCGCGTAGTCGTGGCCGAGTTCGATGGGCTCTCCCGGCTTTCCCGGTGACCGGCCGATGTGGCTGTACACGTGTGCGGGATCAAGCGCTGTCGTGCCGACGAGATCGGCGCCGATGTAATGCGCGAACCCCTTGATCCGGCGGGAAAACTCCTCCGGTGATGCCTGAACGGGGTTCCCCTCGATCGCCGCAGGAGCCCACTCCATCTCCCGCCCCATGCCCTCCAGAACATCGAAGGTGGCGACCTGAAAAGGTGACGTCAAAGGATCGTAGGACTTCGTTCCGGGATGACCCAGCTCCGGCAGCGCCCGGACTTTCTCGTCGAACTCCCGATCCTGGGGATGCTCGCGGTAGTACTGATCGAACTCCGGTGTGCCGGGCTGGAGGCGGCAGAACCTGTGAAAGACGATGTCGCGTTCGTCGAATCGGTCCTTCTTGCCGACGATGCGCATCCGCGGCGTGGATCCGACCGGCAATGTGAGCGCCAGCACGGCAAGGGCTCCCAAGATCAGCAGTCCCAGGACGATCCAGATTCGACCCCGGAAGTCAACGAGAAGCAGCGCCGCGAGCAATGCCGACGTCGGGAGGAGAAGGAGAGCCGCCGCACCCACGGCTCGGTATCTTCTCTCCAAGATGGATGTGATGATCAGCGCCAGCGCACCTGCGGCAACGCACGCAAAGGCCAACCACCCGAGAACCAGAATCCAGGACATCTACGCCCCCTTCTCACATGCCTCCGGCGTTCTTCACGACCTGAAACGAGCCCAACTCGATCCCGGCCTGCATTCTTCAACCACGTTTCACCGCCGAGAGCGCAGAGTACGCGGAGAGAGAACAGCTGCGCATCGAACGATCATACGCATCCCATTGAATAAGTGCGCTTTGCAGTCCGACGTCCAGCAGCCGGGGGCACCGTATTGCCCGCTGCATGTCCGCTCCTTAACAGTCGCGGTTCTGATTGGGAGCGCAGCCTATTAATGAAATTCGTATCATACACGTCTGACGACAATCGGTCCGCTCGGCCCGCGACAGCGAATCAGGGCGGTAACCGGTTTTTCGCAGTCCTCCGCGTCCTCGGCGTTCTCCGTGGTGACAAATCCGGGCTAGACGTCTCTGTATCATGGACACGTACGGTGGGAGCCGGCAAGCCCTTGTAAAGGGTGGTTGAATCCCTGGCGAAGCAGCCGGCCCACAGGATGCAATGCCAGCTTCCGGTCGGTGAAAACAGCGGGCTCGGGCCTGCGCCACACACTTCCAAGCAGCCGGCTACGCCTCGGGCGGGATCAGGTCAAGTTCTTTGGCTACAGCTTGGAGGGCCTCGATGCAGTTGCCGATGTGCTCGGCCAGGGGAATCCCGAGCAGTTCGGCTCCTTCGTGAATGTCCTCGCGCGATACGGCCGCGGCAAAGGCCTTTTGTTTCATCTTCTTGACGATGCTCTTCGGTTTCATGCCGCCCAGCCGCTCGGGACGCATCAGCGCTGCCGCATAGACGAACCCGCACAGCTCGTCGACGGCGAAGAGGGTCTTGCGGATGGGGCGGTCACGCGGGTACTCATCCTGGTTCCACGGCACGTGCGACAGGACGGCTCCGACGATCTCCTCGTCGAACCCGGCCTCCCGGAGGATTTTGGCCCCCTCGCGCGTATGATCGGGCGGCTCCGGCCAGCGCTCGTAGTCGAAGTCGTGAAGAAGCCCGGCCATGCCCCACTGCTCCACGTCCGCGCCGCCCAGCTTGGCGTAGTGACGCATGCCGGCTTCAGCACAGAGCCCGTGGCGGACAAGGGCCGGATTTTTGGTGTACTCGTTCAGAATCTCCAACGCCTTTTCACGATTCATGGTATTCGCCGTTCAGTAAGGAGCGGTGTCCGCTTTGACCTCGGTGAGCCGAGTGGTATCATCCTATCCTCACGAACTCGGGTGTCCACCGGTCCGATCAAGAGGGATTGTATTGCAGCCTCCGGAACGAGCACGGTTCGACGGCGCGGAACTGGCCGTGGCTTTGAGCCACTACGATCTCGGTGTCATCGAATCGATCACTGATTTCCCGCGCGGCTCGCGCCGTAGCCCGAAGGTCGGCATCGTCTGCGAGCGGGGCAAGTTCCTCCTCAAGCGGCGACCTCTCGACCGGGCGCAGCCGGATCGCATCCGCTTCACACACCACGTCCAGAAACACCTGGCCCGGGCGGAGTTCCCCGTTCCTCGGTTGATCCCCACGCGAGGCCGTGGGCTGGACATACTGCAGATCCGGGATCACATGTACGAGCTCTTCGAGTTCGTTCCCGGTCATCCCTATGGGCGGACGAAGATGGAAGCACAGGAGGCGGGTTGCCTCCTTGCCCGGTTCCACAAGGCTACGGAGGATGTGACCGTAGACGCCACGATGCCCGCGCCTCACGGGGATTACCATGACGCACCGGGCGTACGAACCGGGCTGTGTTCCATCGGCTCCACGCTCAGCTCGCACGACAGCTTCACAGGTGACGAAGCGGAGCTCGCCACGCTCGTCCAAACGCTGCTGGCGGCGTATGACCGCTCGGCCGAGTCGGTCAACGGGGCGGGGCTGCTCGCCCAGCCGGAGCGTGTCATCCACTCGGATTGGCACCCGGGCAACCTGCTGTTTCGGAATCAGAAGGTAGTGGCCGTGATCGACTACGATGCCGTCCGGTTCTCGCGTCGCGTAGTGGACGTGGCCAACGGCGCGCTCCAATTCTCCATCGTGGCAAGCGGCGATCCGGCCTCGTGGCCTGATCACCCCGACGAAACCCGGTTCCGGGCCTTTCTGTCGGGATACGCCACTCGAATCGAGCTGTCCGAGCGGGAACGATCTTGCCTGCCGGAGCTGATGATCGAGGCGCTCATCGCCGAGTGTGTTCCGCCGATTACTCAGACGGGATCGGTAGGCCGCTGGGCGGGGTACCGGGTGCTCCGCATGGCTCAGCGGAAGGTAAGCTGGCTGGAAACGCAGTCCCGGCGGTTGAAACGTCCTGAGGACTCCTAACGTAGCGTGACACCTGAATCTGCGTGGGTGGCCCAGGGCTTCAGAGTCTGTCGGTTTAATCGGCACGGACCTGTCCAAACCGTCTTGATGCGGTGCATTGCCCTGACGCCCCGGTCCACTATAATTGAACCCGGCATCCGCGGGTGGTCGGCGTGCGCGGCCCACGACCCTCGACGGGTGGTCTTTTCTTCGTCCGTTCCCATGGACGCGTTGGGCAACAGGATCGATCGAACACGCACCGGTCCGGCCGGTGTGCATCGGGCCGTGGGGAGCACATCATGGTATTGAACACTGACAGCTCGAACGATGGGGGTTGGCTTGAAGCGAGCGGATTTCTCCATATTCTCCGGACGCTCGGGCTGGCGATTCACTCCACGAAGCTCGGAATCGCGCTAACGGCGATCGTCCTGACGCTCGCGCTGGGGATGGTGCTCGACGCGATCTGGCGCACAGGAGGCGGCGTTCAGCCAACCGCCATAACACAGTTCATCAACGCGCGCGAACTTGATCAGCCCTACGATGAACAGGATGGCGATTTCGGCATCTTCCACACCTGGCGCGTCCACGAGCGGCAGTGTGTGCGGGAGTTGTTGGGCTCGTCTTTGCCGGGTGGGTCGGCGGCACTGGGCACGCCCCTTGGGAACTATATCACGGCGCCTGGCCGGTCGCACCCGCTCAGGAGTCTGGTCGGCATGGTGGGCGGCGTTCGGTGGATGATCGAGTGCCACACCGTGTACTTCATTCTTTTCGCCGCCGGCATGCTCCTGATCTGGTCCTACTGTGGCGGGGCTATCTGTCGAATCGCGGCGGTTCAGTTTGCGCGCGACGAGCGGTTGACCATGAGGCAGGCACTATCGTACGCGCGCAACAAGCTGTTCGGTGGGTTTTTTCTGGCTCCGTGCATCCCGCTGTTCTTCATCGTAGTGGGCACCGTCTGCCTGGTGATCGGCGGCATGTTCCTGCGCCTGCCCATCCTCGGCGACATACTCGGTGGACTCGCGTTCGGCCTTGCCCTGGTCGCCGGATTCCTCATCTCCATCCTTCTGATCGGCCTGCTGGTAGGCGGGAATCTGTTCTGGCCGGCCGTCGCAACAGAGGGAGCCGACGCCTTCGACGCCTTCTCCCGTGGATTGGCGTACCCGTTCTCCAAGCCACTCAAGACGATTCTTTACGCGATCATCGCCGTCGTGTTCGCCAGCCTCTGCTGGGTATTCGTCAACCTCTTTACCTACCTCATGTTGGCGATCACACGTGGGGCCGTTGCCTTCGGCACGTCGCCTTTCGGCTGGTGGGCTCGCGATACGGAAGCTGGAGCGGTCCGGAAGCTGGACTTGCTCTGGCCACTCGAGGGGCCAAACTCGCTTTACAGCTTCCCGGACTGGTCGAACCTGTCAGTGTTCGAGCACGTGTCGGCCGCTCTGATCGGCTTCTTCGTGCTTTTGATCATCGGCCTGATGTGGTCGTTCCTGGCCTCGTTCTACTTCTCGGGTTGCACTGTGATCTACATGCTCCTGCGACGCGATGTCGATGGAACCGATCTCGGGGAAATCTACGAGGAAGAAGTAGACGAGAACGTGGAGCCCGGGGCAGCATACGCAACCGATGCGCTGAGCGACCAGATCCCGAGCTCACAAACCGACACCGGGGCGTCACCGACCGGAGCTATCAGCGGGACCGGCGGAACCCCACCCGAGACTTCAGGCGAGTCGTCGAACACGACCTTGCCCGAGCCCCCGGATTCCACACCGGGCGGCGACGGGGATGCGCGCCCCGGCGAATGACGCTGCGCGACACCGCGTCTACGACACCGGCTCGAGGCATCCTGCCGAGTCATTGGAAGGATTGTTCACGCGCAGGCTGACCGCATTAGCGACCATATTCTCGGTCGGGAAGGGCCGCAGCAACGGTTGCAGGACATCGACCTTTGACATGCAGGGGTCAAGCCATATGTCATAATCCTCGGGTTGCAGGATGACGGGCATGCGGTCGTGCAACGGTGCTACCAGCTCGTTCGGTTCCGTCGTGATGATCGTGCATGATTCGATGGGGTCGGCATCGGCGCGATCCCAGTGCTCCCACAATCCTGCAAACGCGAAAGGCCTCCCATCATCAAGACGGATGTAGTGTGGCTGCTTGCGAGAGCCGAGCTTCTGCCATTCATAGAACCCATCCGCGACGATCAGGCATCGCCGCTGCCGGAAAGCGCTCCGAAAGGCGGGCTTGGATGAAACGGTCTCGGCCCGGGCATTGATCAGACGCGCTCCGAGACCGGGATCCTTCGCCCACTGCGGAATCAGACCCCACCGAAGCATATGACACCGCCGATGCGTCTCCCCCGTCGCCACACGCACCGCTGCCACATTCTGCGTCGGCGCGATGTTCCACCTCGGCTCGATGTCCGGAACCTCGGCCAGCTCGAACACCTCCTCGACGACCTCCGGATTGCACAATGTGAATCGGCCGCACATGACAAACAGCATAACACCTGCGGGGAATCAGTGCCATATCACAGAGTAGCAGGCTCGGATGCCTAGGTACGGAACGAGCCGCACCGCCCCACCCTCGATGCGAACCGAAGAGTGCCTGGCTACTGACACTAACTACCAGACCGTTCCGTGCAGCCCTTGCATGCGGCTGTTGCTTCTGCCTTGTGCAGACCCTTTGCCGGGTCTTTGATAGTTACTGCGGGTGCGAGTCAGGGCAGGTGGCTCTCCCGGCTGCTCCTGGAAGTTCACTTGCTGCCGATTCTGTCACCGACCCGTTGTTGCCTTCACGCAAAGCCATGCCTACGATATTAGAGGACGTGAGAACACGCTCGTTCCGCATCCATACACACGGATTACGCCGTCCCGGCACGGAGACTCACAGGAGAATGACGTGCAACGCCACGGTGCGAGACAAGTTGATCCGACCGGGAGGCGCCGTTGATGCTCGCCGCACGCTCGAACGGTCCCCGAATCGTCCCCTTCCCCTTGTTGTCGAGGTCGACGTCAAACTCGATTCCGCCGCTGACATCGATTCCGGTACCGGCGCTGGCACTGGTCTTGCTGATCGCGTCGGCGCCGGAAGTGTCTGGACAGACGGCACCAGCCGCCGGCCGAATGACACATATCATCTTCGTTATAGACGGTTCCTCCAGCATCCTCCCCGGTGCACAGGGACACTTCGAGCTTCAGAAACAAGGGATCGTGAATTCGCTTTGCAGACCCGGACGGTTCGTGCCTCATGACGGGACTGCGGCCGTCATCGTCATCCAGTTCTCTACTTCGGTAACCGTGGAAGTGCCATTCACGGTGCTGGATACTCGAGCCACAGCCGACGCGGTATGCGCCTCGATCGATGCCATCGAGCAACAAGGTTGGGAGAGCTTCCTGGCACCGACTTTGGAGAAAGTGGAGGAACTCTTCCAGGCTGTCGGTGGTGCGTCCGACCGATTCGTCGTACTCTCGACGGACGGGTGTGTGGACGATCACGTCGCCTCGCTCGATCAAGCAGAAGCGCTGCGGACTATGGACCTGCCGGCCACCGTCTGCACCGTCGAGGTCAGCAACCGGTGCGACTCGCCGGGTCCGGAAGAGGCCTTTCACAAGGGTTGCGCTAACACGTCAGACGCCGAGGATTACGAGCCTTCCCAGCCCCAGGGACATTACGGGTGCGCGCAGCATTATGCTGATTTGGATGACTTGGTAATGCTCTGCCAGGATTGCCTGTGCACGACGGTAAACTCAGGTGGAACGGATTGTGACGACAACGGTGTTCCCGATCGGTGTGAGACGGACTGCAACTACAACGGTGTCCTCGATGAATGCGATATCCGCGACGGCTTCTCCGAGGACTGCACGGGGAACGGCACGCCGGACGAATGCGAACCGGACTGTAATGACAATGACATTGCTGATAGCTGCGACATCGCGGACGCCACGAGCGGCGACTGCAACGACAACGGCATCCCCGATGAATGCGAATTGGGTGCATGCTGCAGCGACGAGATCGGCCAGTGCACGGACGATGTGACGGAGTGCATATGCGCCGGGCGCTGGATCGAAGGTGCCGCCTGCGATCCCGATCCGTTCATGCCGCCTTGCGGCACATCCGCCTGCTGCGAACCCAGCGGACATTGTTCCCACCGGACTTTCCACGATTGCGAAAAATTGGGAGGCTTCTGGGACGAGGCACTGGCGTGCGGCGATCCGTGCCAGAATTGCGGTCTTCGCGACGTATGCTACGACGGATCCGGCGAATGCACACTCCCGCGACCACCCGGATCACATCAGGTAGGTTGTCAAGATCGCTGCTGCTGCATCGAGCAATGCGAAGTGGACTCATATTGCTGTCTGAACGAATGGGACCAACAGTGTGCTAATAGCTCATTGATGGTGTGTAACCTCCCACCGCTCAATGACGAGTGCTGGGATCCGGACTTCGGGTACGTCGCACAACGCATCGATGTACCGAGCAGCACGCAGTCCGGCGTGCTGCATGCGACCGAGAACCCGGAGGACCCCGGCTTCTGCTGCTACGTTGACCGGCCGGCCTCCACGGGCTTCGGGACGGTCTGGTTCGAGTTCATCGCCCCTCCAGCCCCGCCAGGTGACTACCTGTCGTCCGTGCAACTCGACACCTGTTGCAGCACGGCCGCAGCCGGCGCACCCGCCGATGACTCGCTCCTTCAAGTGTTCCGGTCGCGCGATCCGGACCGCGGCTTCTGCATCGACACATCGGAGTGCAGCATTGACGCCCAGGACTGCACTGATGGCTGGCCCTGCTCAGCAGATGTTTCATGGACGTGTCGGAACCTCGTCACCATCGGTTGCAACGACGACGCGGGTCCGGCGTGTACCTGCGGGCATACGACGGCGCTGGGAAACTCCAAGCTCTGCGTAACACGACTCGTACCCGGTGAGAAATATCACATCCTGCTGGCCGCCAAGAAAAACGAAAACCGCGGTGTATACTTGCTGGATGTAGCACCCTACTGCTCACCGCCCACAATCGTGTGCCCGAGCGGAGAGGTTCGTTGGATCGATCCACCGAACCATGTCGTCGATGCCCGACAGCCACATGCAGTCGATGACCAGGGTCTACTTCAGGGCATTGCCGAGCTGACCGTGGAAGCGCCGGCCGGTGCTGAGGACCCCTGCTGTTGGACGGTGTGCGAAACCCGATGCAACACACCGCTCCATCCTCCCTACGAACAAGCTATGCAACGCAGCGCGATCGTGGCCGTCGTGGACCATGGTGATAGTGCGTACTCGATCACACTTCTGCGCCCGATCACTCCGGGGGAGATCACGAATATCACCTACACCGATGGAAGCGGCGGGGAGACAACCGGTTTCTTTACGTCGCATCCGGGCAACGTCGACGGCGACGGCAGCACGGCACCTTCGGACATCCTGAGACTCATCGACTACCTCAACGGTGTCGACACCGCGCCCTGGGGCGTGTACAGTGAGGACATCGACCACAGCGGTCAGTGGGGACCGCCGGACATCCTACGCACCATAGACCTGCTGAACGGAGCCGGCGCGTTTCACCCGTGGCTCAACACGCCTCGGCCGCAGTGCAGCGATTGTTGCCCATGACCAAACGCATCACGATTCGCTCTCGAACCCAAGGCCTGCACGATATCACCGGCGAAGTGCAGAGCGTCGTCCGCGATTGCGGTGCGCGGGACGGCTTGTGCACCGTCATGGTCCAGCACACGTCCGCCAGTCTGACCATCCAGGAAAACGCCGACCCATCAGCCCGACGCGATCTCGAAGCCTGGCTCAGTCGCCTCGTCGTGGAGAACGACCCGCTCTACACCCACACGGCAGAGGGACCCGACGACATGCCCTCCCACATCAAGGCCGCCCTGACCGCCACGAGCCTGTCGATCCCGATCATCGACGGCCGCCTGGGCCTGGGCACGTGGCAGGGCATCTACCTCTGGGAGCACCGCCGCCACGGCTCCTCCCGGAACTGCCTCGTGCACGTGAGCACATAGGGCTCACGTCCAGGATTCCACGCCGCACCCGCGACGGTCACTCCACTTCGGCCAGCTTCCCCTCGAGATTGGCAACGGCCTTGAAATGCCACGTTCGCCCAACCTTCTGCTTTGCGAAGAGCCCGCGGCGCTCTAGGTCGAGAAGATCCGTGCGAGCCGTCTGGTGGACAACACCGTGACTCGAGCGGTGTGACTCGATCGTGTAGACCTGATGGGGGTGTCGCAGGGCATGACTGATCAGCTCTCGTTGCCTGTGGTTGAGCACACTGACGCCGCGCAGCTCACGCTCCATCGCCTGCAATCGCTTCGTCTTGCGGTCCACGTACTTGTGC
>JAUXGE010000369.1 GCA_030622435.1 Planctomycetota bacterium | reverse complement strand
GTTCCTGTTCCCCACAAACGGCGGGCCGACGGTTCAGGCGTCCACGATCCTGGCGAAGCTGCATGAGCAGATCGAACAGCCGGAACTCATCGACATCACGATGGAGTCGATTGCCGTCGACGAAGTACTGATGCTCAACGGGCATCTCCAGATCTGTGACTCCGGTGTGGCCGGGAATGTTCATGTGATAGTCGACGAGGGTGACGAAGGTCCGCTCGAGATTGACGTCGCTCTGGCGATTTCATCTGAGCAGAGCTGGATTCTGATCCGGAAGATTCAGATCCCGGACAAAGATGCACAACCGATCCTGTCGCTCTTCTTTCCCGAGGGAACGGAAACGCTGCTGATCCTTCCGGAAGACATCGACCTGGGTGATCTCGACCTTGATATTGCCGGAGAACTCGAAGGCCTTGGCTCGGAGAAGCTTGTTGAGGTCTTCCAGCAGTTCCTCGAGGATCAGCCCGAGAGTGGAGCCACGATGTACGAGCAGCCGGACGGCACGATTCTGATGACCCTCCCGATTGTCGATGAGGAGTCTCTCAAGGGGCTGATCCGTATAGGTGCCTCCGCCGCCGGCGAAGAAGTCGACCTCGACGAGTTGGAGGAGGAACTCGAGTCGTCGATCGATGATGACATCGAGTTGATCGGCTGCACGCTCCAGGTCGTTTACGACCCGCGTGTAGAGCAGGTCCGCTCCTTCGCCATCACGGACTTCGGATCGGAGAAGGGCTCGATCTCCATCGACATGAGGGGTGGCGAGCCGGATGCGAACCTGTTCGATGCAAGCCGCGTGACCACACCAGGCACGCGGACATTCGACCTGACGGCGTTGGAGTCGCTCCTCAAGGGACTCGATATCAATTTCGATTGAGCGAGATACTTCTTACCGGCGCGGCGCGTTTGCTACCCGTAACGCATGGCCGAGGGAGCCCGTGGACAGATGCCCGCGGGCT
Organism: Planctomycetota bacterium; assembly: GCA_030622435.1. Lineage (GTDB taxonomy): Bacteria > Planctomycetota > Phycisphaerae > UBA1845 > UBA1845. The sequence goes on along the minus strand of JAUXGE010000369.1, from coordinate 3,470 downwards.
CCTTCTGTGCGCGCCGGGCACGGCGCAACAGCTGGTGATCCGACGCTCTGCGCCGGGAGGCGACCGGAATCGGACGGGTACGGAGACAACCTCGAAGACAGGTAACCCGCCTGTCCTGCGCATCTCGGCTTCGAGTCGGCGTATGGTGTCGGTGCCCGGTCGATTTCGGAGACCTACGTGGGTGGGCAGTGCTCTGTCGCTGCTGGATTGATGGGCTGCCGCAAGACATGCCCGCGCCTGCCTTGATAGGCTCTTAGCTTGTTCTATCCCTCGGGGCAGGCTTGGGTGGCACCCATAGCCGGGCGTTCCGGTGAGTGGCCGCTTCCTGACGGGCGCGGTTCGGAAAACCCACAGGAACAGGTGTGACGGTTCACTAGGCGTCTGGCATTTGTGCCCGGTCGATTTCGGAGACCCACGTGGGTGGGCAAGCTTGGCACGGATCTGGGACACGGCTGGGTCGCCGCCGGCTGCTGCACTTTCTTGTCGATTTTAGCCCCTCCGCTTGACTCGGGCGGTTTTATGTTTCATAATGTAAGTATTCGCTTACGATAAGTATTTTGGCTCAGGCAAGGAGCAGCGGGTATGCCCCGACCCGACCGGACCGACCAGCGACGCAAGGAGTTGATACCGATCATCGCGAAGGCGTTTGCCGAGTTGGGCTATCGTAGGGCGACGACCGCCAAGTTGGCCAAGCGGTGTCAGGTCCGCGAGAACATCCTGTATCGCCTCTGGCGGGACAAGAAGGCCATGTTCGTCGCAGCGATCGACCACGTGTATCAACAGTCGGCCGACACGTGGCAGCGAATCCTCGCCGAAGCCGACGACGAGGCGGGTCCCGCGGAGCGGCTGCTGGCGTATGAGGCCAAGCACTACGGCGAGTCCGGGCTGCACCCGATCATCTTCGCGGGACTCAGTGAGACCAACGAACCCGAGATCCGCGAGGCGATGGAGAAGATGTACAGCCGGTTCCACGGCTTCGTTCGCCAGCAGATCAAGGAGCATCGCAAACAGCGCGGAGGCAGTGTGGAGCCTGACGCGGCGTTGTGTGCGTGGGCCATTGTTGGTTTGGGGAATGTGGCCAACATCAGCCGGGAACTGGGTTTGCTGACGGGGAGTGGGCGCAAGCGCCTGTTTGCCCAGGTCGGCTCCTTGTTGCTTGGAGGACAGACGGCGTGACCAAGAACGTTTCTCATTGTCCCATGTGTAAGTATATGCTTACATTACGGGCTTCGTTGGAACGGTGCACGTCTCGTACCTCCCTGGCCGAGGCCACGTGGGCACCAGGCACGTGGGCACCAGGGAGAAGGGGGTGTGGGCAGTTTGGGAGGTTCTTTTTGCTTGTTGTGTAAGTGGTTACTTACGTTAAAGGTTTCTTTGGTGAAGGAGTGAAACATGAGCGTTAACGGTTCAAGCAAAAGGTTGTTCACGGACGTGGCGGTGATCCTGGCGGGATTGTTGATCTACCCGCTTTGTGCAGCGGGTCAGGGGCAGGGCAGTCCGTCCGGCGAACAACAGGCACGGCTCGAAGCCATGCAGGCGAAGGGAGTGGCGGCTTCGATGACGGTCTTCCCGGTGGCCATCGCCGCCACGAACAAGGGCGAGAAAGGAGTTGAGGATATCGGCAAGGATGCGGGCAAGGTGTTGGCGCTGCTCCTGGAGCAGTCCGGCATTCAGAATCTCGAGATTGGCGATGCTGCGTTCTTGCTTCCGGCGGATGTCGAGTTTGACACGGCCGGCGCGCGGTTCGGTGAGTTCGTGCGTGCCGAAGAGATCGAGACAGACTATGCCCTTTACGCTGAAATCGTCGCCGGGAGGGGGAACCCGCCGCAGTTTGACGAAGTGCGCAGTGTAGTTGTGGACAAGGCCGGGGAGACCGTGTGGATTGATCGTCAGACGCCAGACGATCCCGACTTCCAGCGCATCAAGCCGAGTTGCCTTATGACGTCCTGCGTCCTGCTGGCGGAACGTGTGCGTATTCAGTTGGGCATCCCCGAGTCAGCAAGGGACGACAGTGGCGAGGGGAAAATAGCCCGGATGCTTGCCAAGGACTCGCCGGGACCAGGCAAGGAGGAGTTGGCCGCCATCGAGAAACGCCAGGCTGTCATGAAGAAAGCCGGTCCGAGCGCGGAGCTGGCGGTCTTCCCGGTGCGGCTTTCTGACGACGAGGTCGGCCAAGAGAGTGCGGCTCACCTGGCGAAGCTGCTGACCAAGAAGAAGCTGTGTGAGGCCAAGGCCCTGGACTCTCCGCTGCGTGTCAAGATCAAGCGGGCACACGATGAGCAGAAACTTCTTTGGGATCTGGCTCGCGCCTTTCGAGACCACGTGAAACAGAACCCGTCCGAGGCTGACTATGCGCTCCTGGCCGACTACATGATTGGTTCGCGCAGCGGGCGTGTGCGGGCGGTGCACTTCGTTGTCTGCGATCGCGAGGGCGAGTGGGTGATCGTCGACTTCCAGAACGATCGCTGGGATGATTTTCAGAGCGTGGATCCCAAGACGCTTGACGACTGCGGCACTCTGGTCGCGAGACGTATGAAGGGTTATCTGCGGTAGAAAGTCACTGAGGTTTCATGAGAGAGTTTGTAGGAGACATTATTATGTCACGCAATCGAGCAGGTTTGATCAAAGCGCTTGCGGGATTGTCATTTCTTGTTTTTGCCGGCTGTAACTATCCGGTCGATCGCGCAGCCAACAAGGCATTCTTCGGCAGTCTCGGTAACACCTCCGTCACTGTCTTTCCGGCGTTCATTCGGGATGGGGATGAAGGGTTGTATGACGCGGATGCGGCCACGGGCATTGGTGCCTGTTTCACGGACAATGGGCTGGCGACTGTAACGTTATCGGATGAAGAGATACCCATTACGGGTTCATGGAGTGTGAACCAGGCGAAGATGTTCAGTGAAAGCATTGCCGAGTTCGCCGATTACGTCGTCGCCAACCCCATCGAAACCGAATACGCGGTGCTGGCAGAGTATCTCAAGCTCGGGTCGGGCGAGTACGGCGGCATTCACTGCTACATCGTCGATGCGCAGGCCCGTGTGGCCTGGTGTCATCTGTGGAACTCGCACTGGGAGGCGTTTGCCGAGGCTTCGCCTGACACGGCGGCGGGATGCACAGCCATGCTGACGCAGGAACTGGCTGAACTTCTGACTCCTGCGGAGGGCGGTCCGTAGCGTAGCGTCGGTCGCTCATCGACGGCTGGTGGCGGGTGGCGTGTGCCCCATTCTTCGCCCTTCGTACACATAAGAGACCATCGGACATTCGAGGCGAAGGGTGGGGGAAGGACACGATGCCTGATCGACTTAAGGAATGCCGAGTGAGCTCCGTTGATGCGATGATCATCAGATTATCGCCATGGATTGGAATGGTTCGTGGCCAATCGTGTGATCGATCCGTCCCCCACCCATCCCGGCGACGCGACGAGAGGACCATTCGACCCATCTAAGCGCCGGAATGGATGGGGCACCAGC
>JAUXGE010000252.1 GCA_030622435.1 Planctomycetota bacterium | reverse complement strand
GGTCTATCACGACCGGGGCTGTCACGACGATCACGTACACCGACAACGACGGCGGCGAGCACACGGGCGTGTTCACGGCCCATCCGGGCAACGTCAACGGCGACAACCGAACGAGTCCCGCTGACATCCTCTTCTTGATCGATATACTCAACGGCGTGCGCACGGCCCCTTGGGGGATGTACAGCACGGACTGCGACCACAGCGGAGTGACCGGTCCGCCGGACATCCTTTGCGTTATCGACCTTCTCAACGGTGTTGGTGAGCTTGACGCATGGCTCAACAGACCGTTGCCCTGGCCAGGCGGGTGTGAACCATAGACGATTGGGGATTGCGGATTGGGGATTGGAGATTGCCTGTTGAGTTTGGCAGACCTGCGGCGCAGGAGAAGTGAGGTGCTTTGTGAGGCCCCTGGTTCCTCGTGGAAGGATTCACATCATGAAGGACGGAACGACTAAACTTACCCGCCTGGTGCTTGGCCTTGGTGCGCCGGTGGTGATAGTCGCGATCACGTGGGGTGCCGTGGCGGTAACGGTTGCGATGTCGTCCGATGCCGTAGGCGAGATCGAACGAGTCCCAGGTCCTGCACGGACGGCCGCGGCGGACCCATCCCCTTGTGATGAGCCTCAGGGGACGGTGCCGACGGAAGAGACGCTTCTCGATCTCGTCAGGCCGTTGCCGCCGGACGTGGAGGTGCGCAAGTGGGTCGTGGGTTCCGGCGGTGCCGTGGCCGGGTCGGGTGACCTGACGTCGCGGCTGGTCTATAGCAACACGCTCGGTAAGAGCGTGTTCGGACCGTTGAACGCCAACACGTCATTCGCTGACGACCTCACGACGACGGGAGTCAACGGCTGTCTGCTGGATCGATACGTGATCAGAGTCAGCGGCGATGCTCGGGGTGACGGATCCGGCGTCGGGCCTTATGCAGTTGACGTTGCGCTCTATGAAACCTGCCCCGGGACGAGCGACGAACCTGTCCCCATTGCCGGTACGACCGCCCATGTGGATCTGCCTGACAACGGGACGTACGATGTCGAGATTCTGATCTCCGCTGATGTGGAGGTCCCGCTCCCGAGTTCAATGCATATCGGTGTCTCGTTCGATCGCCTCCGCTCCGGGATCGTGGTAGGGGCACCGGCAATGCTCGGTTTCTCCGCAGATCGTTTCGACTATCCGGGTTTTGCATGCGTGGCCGGTCTTGGCGGGTTTCCCGAAGCCCCTCATGCAAGTGTCTACGCTCAGATTTACGTTCGCGGAGAATGCGAGGACTCGTTCGTTGCCTACCGAAACTCAAACCACGCGGGCAGGGCTTTCTCCGCGGGTTCCCGAGTCTACTTTGCACAACAGATTCATCTCCCCGTGGACCGATGCGACATGGTTGCGTACGAGGTGGTCCACAAGGGCAACGGATTCTTCATGGTCGATCTGTATACATTCCTGAGCGAAGAGGATCCGAGAATCGGCTGCTTTCCCTCTGACTCTCGTGTCGACTGCTTTTCCAGCGGAGACGATCCGCAGGTCTGCCGAAGGGGATTCGATCCTCCGCTGCCGCTCGTTACGCCTGCCCCTTGGGTCGTGTTCAAGTCAAGCAGTGCAGTGGTTGGCCCTATCTTGACGTGCAAACAAGCCGATCTTGGCACTACAGAGAACGAGTACAGGTACTACTTGGATGGCGAGTGGTTGTACGGCGGCTTAAGTGGACCATGCTGGTCCGGTTTCGACATCACGATCTATTGTGATGGGCATCCGCCACTGGGCGCCTGCTGCGACATGGTTCTCACCGATGACGAAGGGGAGTCCGTCTGCCGTGACGACCTCGCCGAGATGAACTGTCCCTTCCCTACGTTGTGGAAGAAAGACACTTCATGCGGTTCAGTCTGCGTAGGGGGCTCCCACGACGGCGAGGCCTGCACGCGCCAGACCGACTGCCCCGGCGGCGACTGCCCCGGTCCGTTTCTGCACCCCTGTGGCGTGTCGGCCTGCTGCCAGCCCGACTGGGAATGTAAGAACCTCACCGAAAACCAGTGCAATCAAGTCCCACCCGTCGAAGCCCCTCGCATCTACGATCGGGGCGAGTTCTGCGCCGAACAGGGCCATCGTTGCCTCATCCCGGCTTGCGTTGGGCGCGAGGGAGACTGTTGCTCCCGAGCACCCTGCTACTGTGTCGGCGGCGAAGATGACGGTGAGCGTTGTGATCTCACTATGCCCCCCGATTTCTTCTGTCCGGGGCATAGCTGCACCGGAGGATCGCAGGACGGCGAGCTATGTGATCCGGACGACGTCGATGCGTGTCCAGGTGGCTCTTGCACACCGGCGAGATGTGTTCTCGGTGTCGGCTGTGAGGATCCCTACTGCTGCACCGAAGTGTGCTCAAGTCCGTACAACGTCTTTTGCTGTACGACGTACTGGGACGACGATTGTGCCTCGGCAGCAGCGCGCTTGTGTACGTGCGCGAGATCCCATGATGAATGCTGGAGTCCAGACTGGCGACAGAGTGCCCAGCTCATATCCATTCCCGAGGATATGGAGGTTGACGGGATCCATGCCACTACGAGTGAGACTGATCCGGGCTTCTGCTGTCACGAAGAAGAACCTGGTGCCCAGGGCGTTGGGACCGTCTGGTACAAGTTCGTTGCGCCGCCTAACGGTGAATGTGAGGGGGGAACCCGTGACGGCTGGTTCTGCGATCCGAATGCGGAAGACCCGGACAACACGGCGGATGGCTGTCCCGGCGGCACCTGCCGTGCATTGCCGGTATCCGTTCATCTCGACACGTGTTGCAGCAATTCCAGTGAGGGTGCGCCGGCCGACGACTCGTTGCTTCAAGTCTTCGCCGTAGCTGACCCGGATCGGGGCCTGTGTGATGACGGGTTGACTGTGTGCAGCGTGTCGGCGCAAGACTGCTACGCCGGGTCTGATTGCATCTTCGACGAGCGGTGGGCGTGCGCGAACCTCATGCCCATTGCCTGCAGTGATGACGCCGGTCCTTCGTGTGTCTGCGGCCCGGTCCAGAAAGAGCACAACTCCAAGCTGTGCATTCCCAACCTGAACCCGGGGGAGCTGTACTACGTCATGATCGCGGCGAAATCGGATGAGCATCGCGGCATCTGGCGGTTGCGCATCGTGTCTCCGTGTTCGCCTGATCTTCCGCCTCCACACAACGATCTGTGTATGAATGCCGAGCAACTCACAGGCACGCATGCCGAGGTTCCATTCGACCTCTCCGGAGAAGCGTTCGGTGAAGCTCCGGCCACACTCGACTGCCCAGGCCCGCCACCCTTCCCTGTGTGCACGAACACAATGAAAGTCGACCTCTGGTATGACTGGATCGCCCCATGCAACGGGAAGGTGACGGTCCATACCTGTGGCTTCGACGAGTTCGGGCAGGGAAGTGACGGTCTGACCCCGGACACATCTCTGGTCGTGTATGACAGTTGCGACTGCCCGGCGGCGTTACCTATGGAGCAACGGGAGGGCGTTCTTGCGTGCAATGATTTTCAGCCGTCGCCATGCTTTCTCGGGTCCAAGTTGACCGATCTCGAAGTGGAAGAGGGACGGTGCTACAAGATCCGCCTCGGCGGAAGTGTCGATGATCCCTACACCTCCATTCTGGAAGGCTCCTTGAAGATCGACTTCACGGCCGTCGAGTGCCCGGCGGGACAGGTGATGTTTCGTGATCCCCCCAGTGGTGTCGTTGACGCCCGTCAACCGCACCCGCCTTCAGACCCCCTCGACTTGCAGGGAGTGGATACGCTTCTTGTCGAGGCACCGGCGGGCGCCTACGGGCCCGAGTGCTGGTCACTCTGTGAGACCGCCTCTAGCGGTGAACCGAACAACATAACCAGCGTAATCGACAACGGCGACGGCACGTTGGCGATTTACCTCGTCAGGCCTATCACAACCGGGGCTGTCACGACGATCACGTACACCGACAACGACGGCGGCGAGCAAACGGGCGTGTTCACGGCCCATCCTGGTGATGTGAACGGTGACGGTCGAACGAGTCCGGCTGACATTCTCTTTCTGATTGACTGCTTCAACGGCATCAGGTTCTGCGAGATTTGGCAGACCGACATCGACCACAGCGGCGTGACCGGTCCACCTGACATCATATCGCTCGTCGACCTGCTCAACGGCGCCGGTGAGTTCGACGCATGGCTGAACAGGCCCTTGCCCTGGCCCGATGGGTGCGAACCATAGGGGATTGCCGATTGCGGATTGGAGATTGCGGATTGAGGATGCCGGTTGAGTTTGAAGACGTGCGGAGCAGGAGAAGTGAGGTGCTTTCTGAGGATCCTGGTTCCTCGTGGAAGGATTCCCATCATGAAGAACGGAACGATCAAGCTTACGTGCGTGGCGCTTGGCCTTGGTGCCCCGGTGGTGATGGTCGCGATCTCGTGGGGTGCCGTGGTGGCAACGGTTGCGACGTCGTCCGGTGCCGTAGAAGAGATCGAACAGGTTCCAGGTCCGGCACGCACGGCCGTGGCAGTTCGATCCTCTTGTGATGAGCTGCATGGGGTGGTGCCGACGGAAGAGACGCTTCTCGATCTCGTCAGGCCGTTGCCGCCGGACGTGGAGGTGCGCAAGTGGGTCGTGGGTTCCAACGGTGCTGTGGCCGGGTCGGGTGACGAGACCTCGCGGCTGGTCTACAGCAACACGCTCGGTAAGAGCGTGTTCGGACCGTTGACTGCCAACACGCCGTTCTCGGATGACATCACGACAACGGCCGTCCATGGTTGCTCTCTCGATCGGTACGTCGTCATGGTCAGCGGTGACATGAACGGCGACGGATCCGGCATCGGGCCGTTCGGCGTGGATGTTGCGTTGCATCAGACATGCCCCGGGGCTAGCGGCTTGCCGTCGATTTGGGGCACGGCCACTCACGTGGACTTCCCGGATAATGGCACCTATGAGTTGACGGTCGCCATCCCGCCTGATGTCGACATCCCGATCCCGAGTTCGCTATACGTCGGCGTATCGTTCGATCGAACCAATGCAGGCATTGTTCTGGGTGCACCTGCGCTCGTCGGGTTCTCTGCGGATCGTTTCGACTATCCGGGTTTCGCCTGTGCGGCCGGTCTCGGCGGATTTCCCGGCGCTGCTCACGCGAGTTTCTACACCGAGATCTACGTGCGCGGCGCCTGCGCGGAGTCCTTCGTCGGCTACAAGAACACGAACCACGCAGGCAACGCCTGGTCCGCCGGCTCGCGTGTTTACTTCGCGGATGATCTCATGCTGGAAGTGGCCGAATGCAATATGGTCGCCCTCGAGATCGGCCATAAGGGGAACGGGTTCGTTCGCGTCGATCTCCACACGTTCCTCAGTAACATCGACCCGGGAAGCGGCGGTTTGATTCCGGGCACCCGGATGGACTGCTTCTCGATGGGCTACAACCCGCAAATCTGCCGGCAGGAATTCGATCCTCCGATCCCCCTTATCGCGCCCAATCCATGGGTCGTGTTCAAATCGAGCAGCGGTTCGATGGGCCCGATTCTGACCCGTAAACACGCCGCACCGGGTGAAACCATGAATATCTACATGGTCCACCGCGACGGCGAGTGGGGAGTCGAAACGTTCGGCGACGCTCCCGCGTGCTGGGCCGGGTTCGACGTCACGATTTACTGCGACGGGCATCCGCCGCTGGGCGCGTGCTGCGACATTATTCTCACCGATGACGAAGGGGAGTCGGTCTGCCGTGACCCGATACCGGAGATGAACTGTGCTTTCCCCGAGCAGTGGGAAGAGGGAGCGATCTGCTCCTCGATCTGCGAGGACGGCGTCAATGACGGCCTGCCCTGCACCCGACAGGCGGACTGCCCTTACGGTGAGTGTCCCGGCCCGTTCGCCCACCCGTGCGGAGTGGCGGCCTGCTGCAAGCCCGATGGCGAGTGCGCTAACATAACCGAGAACGTGTGTAACGCAGTTCCGCCTTTGGAAGCTAACCGTCTGTTCCAGAAGGGACAGTTCTGCTACGAGGGCTTGCAGCGTTGCCCCTACTTAGCTTGTGGGAACGGTGAGGGTGATTGCTGCGAGCCACCTGCGCCTTTCGGGGCATGTGTTGGTGGAGATCGGGACGGTGAGGAATGCGACTACTGGGCATTCCCAAGTGAATGCACGGGCTATAGCTGCGTCGGCGGGACGTTGGATGGGGAACTCTGCGATCCGGATAATCTCGACGCGTGTCCTGATGGCGTGTGCTTCAGAGCGGCATGCGTCAGGGAAGAAGGAGGCGGCTGCGGCGACCCGATTTGTTGCACACTTGTATGCACGTGGGTTGATCCGGAGTGGTGGCCATGGTGGCCCCCGCCGTACAGCTACTGTTGCTCAGATTACTGGGACGCGGGCTGCGCCTCAATGGCTCGCTGGCTTTGCGAGTGTGGCGGTCCGTCCAATGATGAGTGCTACGATTCGGCCAGTTACAAGGGTGCCTACCTCGTGTACGTTCCTACCACCGTGGAGATGGACGGCATCCGCGCTACTGAGAACGAAGCCGACCCTGGCTTCTGCTGTCACGAGGATGGACCCGACACCCAGGGTGTCGGGACGTTGTGGTTCAAGTTCGTCGCGCCGCCCAACGGAGAATGCGATGGCGGTGATCGGAACGGTGAGTTCTGCAATCCGAACGCGGACGACCCGGACAATCCCGACAACGGATGTCCCGGTGGAACGTGCGTTGGGCTCCCCGTATCCGTCTCGCTCGACACGTGCTGCAGCAACCCCCGCCCGGATGCACCGGCCGACGACTCTCTGCTTCAGATTTTCGCTGTGCCTGATCTCGACCGCGGCCTGTGCGACGACGGCTTGACCACTTGCAGCGTCTTGGCGCAGGACTGCGCGGATGGCTCGACGTGTGTCTTCGACGAGCAGTGGGCCTGCGCGAACCTGATGCCTATCGCGTGCGGCGACGACGCCGGGGCTCCATGCTCGTGTGGACCCGCCGTGAGAGAAGCGAACTCGAAGGTTTGCGTCACCGGTCTCGTTCCCGGAGACATGTACTACGTGATGGTCGGCGCGAAGTCAGAGGAAAACAAGGGCATCTGGCAACTGCGCGTCGCGTCTCCATGTTCGTTGGAT
>JAUXGE010000237.1 GCA_030622435.1 Planctomycetota bacterium | reverse complement strand
GTCACGCGCAGCGCGGTCTCCGCACCGGATACGCTGGAGACGAACGAGAGATACCGGCTCTTCTCGATGAGCGGATCGATCATCGAACCCCCGATCGTGATCTTCGCCGGAACAGTGCCAAGCAACGGTATCCACACCTGGGGATCGTGCGACTCCATCAGGCTGGTGTACCTGGGAACGAGATCGATCGTGAACGTCCCTTCCGCGTCAGGTGGGACCCAAAGGACAAGCGAACCGGCATACGTCTCGTAACCCGGACTGGGAATGGGGTCATCAAGAGCGATGCCCCCCCAACAGAGCAGATCGCCCACGCAGAGATCCCCGCCGCACATAGACCCTACACCATAAAACACGGAGTCGGTCCGGAAATAATCGTAGAAAACGGGCTTACAGCGGCCAAACCACGGCTCTATGCCGCATGTCGACCCCCCTCCAAACACAGCCTCGCAATACTCTTGCGTCTGGCACGGCATGACATAGGTCTCCAGCGTACCCTCGTCACCGCTCGTGTAGCTGCTCGATTCGATAAACGCCTGAAACGACTTGAGCGTTCGCCCGGTCTGATCGAGGTCCCAATCACCGATACGTACCTCCAACCAGACAGGTCGGCCGGGATCGGCCAGAATGATCTCGTTGCCCGCTATTCTCCAACCGTCGGGAGTCGGATTCGACTCCGGAAGCGTGTCCGCACTGACCGGCTTGAGGGATACGTACATGTCGGTCGGGGCGTATGCGGCTCCGACGAAGTTGTTGTAGTAAACTGGGGCATCGGGCCCATAGGCAAAGTAGTAATCCGCAGTACCGTCATTACAGAACGTCGCGTGCGGGGCTACACCGGGATTGCAGCCACCACCGGCCGGAATCCAGTTGTTCTCATCCGCATCCGTGTGGTCGCAAGCCACCGTGCCGGGGGCGCCGCCCACGTCGTCACAGCAGAAGCCGGCGTTGTAGCCGGATGCCGTGTCACAGTAGCCGTGCTGATCGCATCCCCAGATCGCACCCAGAAAATCGCCGGCACCAACCTGCGGCGAGTTTATGGCACCACCAGTGATGAAGCCCTCGGACATTCGCCATGCCCAACGGCAGACGTCGCCAGGATATACCACGCCAAAGGCCCGATCGCAGGGGATCGGAACCTTCGCGGGGAAGACACACTTGAGGTCATAGACAAAACCCTCGGGCAGATCGGTGAACGTGCAGTTCGTTCCGGCGATCGGAGCCGGGGCCCCACCGTTGCAGGTGGTGTCCTGGATACCGAGTGGATCGCCGTCCCAAAGCTCGATCGTGAAACCGCCGGTGCCGTCGAAAGCACCATAGTTGTAGGAGCTGACGTAAACTCTCGCCATCCAGGATGACAGCTCGTTCCCCGGCACAAAGCCGTTGCCCATGATCATCTGGTGCCATTGCATCGTGTCGGGCTCGTTGTCGTGAAAGTAGCCGTACCCGGAGTCGAGCATCTGGACGAACACCGGCGCTTCGACGAATTGTCCGCCGACCCTGCCTCGGGCGACCGCCTCGTCGTTAATAACCTCAACCACAATGTTCGAGGGGTGAACAGGCGTCTCAGCCTGAACGTTGGCATCCCTCCCGGGGTTGATCAACGACGGGGTCTGAACCTTGACCACGCGTGCTCTTCCCTGCAACTCCACGGGGAGGGTGAAACCTTCATCACCCCCTGGAGCAGCCGATGCAAGAGTGCAACAAAGGAGCAGAGTAATCGCTGTGGCACTTGCCATGAGTCTTGCCATCTCCAACCTCCCTAAAAGTCGATATGAGTGGATACGCACGTCGTCGACTCACATGTTGGCCTTGAACACCACCAACCTTTATCCGTGTTTTTCATCGCGGAGCAGGTACATCGCTGATCTGCAAAGTTCACCTGATTCGCCTCACCCAGCCGGAGTAGATGACGTCGTAGGAAGCGTAAACCGAGTTTGAAGCCTGTGAAACCAAGCTCGTCCCTCCATCGCCAAAAGATGCATAAGTCAGTGTACTACTATGGTGGGGCAGCCGTCAACGTTCTAATCCGACACACAACGCCCGCACTGTAGTACAGCTGTGTAGCACAGCTGTGCAGCACAGCCACCTTCGACGGGTGGCCCATGGCTTTGGCCGTGGGGGACTCGAATCGTCGTGTCGCCCACTTCTGAACAGAAGTGCCACCCAGCCTAAAGCGATTCGGTGATTCGAGCCCACGATGACCTGCCGTAACACAGCCACTTCAAGCGCCCAGTACCGAGACTCCGGGGACCAAATTCGGGCAAAATCAACTCATGCGCCCATTCCGGCGCGTGGATCCACGGGCGCATGGACCGGGCGATTCTCTGCCGGTAGAATCCCAATTGCCATCGCCGACCCAGTTCGGGTCGGCACTCAACATCAACTGTTCACCGGAAACGTGAAAGGAGAAGCTATGAAGCGTCAAACCACCGTGGCGATCGCGGTGCTGCTTATGGCACCGCCGGTCGCCCTGGCCGTGGACAACACCAGCACCCCGAAGAGTGCGCTGATCCAGGTGTTACACGAGGAACTGGACCACTCCATGAAGAACCTCGCTATGCCGGACGGCGCCAAACCGTATTTCCTCGCCTACGCGATCACGGACCAGCAAGGGGTCTCCCTCGCGGCCGAACTGGGCGCGTTGACCGATGAAAGCAGCAATCACACACGGCTGCTGGATGTGGATGTTCGGGTCGGCGATTACGAGCTGGACAACACCCACAAAATCCGCGGCGGGTTCGGGGGCTTCGACCCCTCGGACTTCTTCGGTCGGATGCCAACGCCTGTCAGTCTGTCCGATGATCCCCTGGCCATCAAGCACGCTGTGTGGTTGGCCACTGACCGTTCCTTCAAGGCGGCGGCCAAGAAATACCAGAAGGTCGTCACCAACCTCAAGACGATGGTGGAGGAAGAGGACAAGGCCCATGACTTCAGCCGTGAGAAGCCCGCCGTCTTCCAGGGACCCGAGGCGCGGCTGGATCTCGACGAGGCGACGTGGGCGCAGCGGCTCCGTCGCGTATCGAATCTCGCCCGCGAACATCCACTCGTCTACAACTCCGGCATTTCGCTGTCGGCCAATTCGGTCAATCGGTACCTGGTGAACAGTGAGGGTACCGCACTCCAGCACGGCCAGAAGTACCTGCGCATCTTCGTCTCCGCCAGCACGAAGGCCGAAGACGGCATGGAGCTGTCACAGTACCGGAGCTTCAGCGCGGCGACAGAGGACGGCCTGCCCACGGAACAGGAACTGGTGGACGCGTTCCGGAAAGTGATCAGACAAGTCCTCGCACTGCGCGAAGCCCCACTGGTCGAACCCTACACCGGCCCGGCGATCCTGATGAATCGGGCCAGCGCCGTCTTCTTCCACGAGATCTTCGGGCACCGCATCGAAGGGCATCGCCAGAAGGACGTCGATGAGGGCCAGACCTTCACCAAGAAGATCGGGCAAGAGGTGCTCCCACCGTTCATCAGCATTCACGACAACCCCGCCATGGCCAAGTGGGGTGACGTCGATCTGCGAGGTTACTACCGCTTCGATGACGAGGGGGTCCCGGCTCAGGACGTGACCCTGGTGGAGAACGGTGTGTTAAAAACCTTCCTGCTCTCCAGGTCACCCGTGCAGGACTTCACGAAGTCCAACGGCCACGGGCGACGGCAACCGGGGCGCGCCGCCATTAGTCGCATGGGCAATACGATCGTCTATTCCAGCAAGACGACCGGCTTCGACGAACTCCGCAAAATGCTCGTCGACGAGTGCAAACGGCAGGACAAGCCGTACGGACTCATGTTCGAAGACATCACCGGCGGCTTTACAGGAACGAGTCGCTATGGTGCACAGACCTTCAAGGTGCTTCCCGTCGTTGTCTACCGCGTCTACGCCGACGGACGACCCAACGAGCTGGTACGCGGCGTCGATATCGTGGGCACCCCGCTGACCTCGTTCTCGAAGATCATCTACACCGGTGATGATCCCGACGTCTTTAACGGAACGTGCGGCGCCGAGTCCGGAGGGGTGCCGGTGTCCGGCGTTTCCCCCAGCATCCTCGTCTCGGAAATCGAAGTGGAGAAGCGTCGTCGCGAACAGGACAAACCTCCGATCCTGTCACCACCGATCGCTCAGCGAACACCGTAACTGGAACCAGAGTGAACCGTGGTGACTAAGACATTCCTACAAGAGGAGCGGATATCGTGAATACGCAACACAAATCGCAACGTTGGATCCTGGGGTGGATCGCCGTGGCTGTCGCGGCGGCGCCCGCACTCGCGGAAAACCTTCCGGGCAGCAAGGAACTGATGCGGGCCCTGACGGATGAAATCGCCCGCTCGATGAGCCTCCAGATGGAGGATCTGGAGAAGCCCTATTTCATCCAATACACGGTGGAAGATTCGATCTCGCACCACATGACGGCGTGCTACGGCGCGATCACCGGCTCGGATCGCGAGCGCTCGCGGGACTTCTACAGCCAGACCCGTGTCGGCTCGTATGAGCTGGACAGTACGAACTTCGAGGAAGACAGTGGTGGCTTCTTCAGGTTCTTTGGGGGCGGCTCGGGTGGCGGTGGCCGGGCCAGCTTGCCCCTGGATGACGATTACACGGCGATCCGGCAGTCTATCTGGTGGGCCACCGACCAGGATTACAAGGATTCCGTCGAAACATTGACCAAGAAGTGGGCCTACATGAGAGACAAGTCGCTCGAGGATCGCCCGAATGATTTCTCGAAGGCGTCGATTGTCGAACATGTGGAACCGCCGGCCTCCATGGACTTCGATCGGACGCTCTGGGAGTCGAACCTGAAGAAGGTCTCCGCCAACTTCAGGAAGTACCCGCAGATTCAGGACTCGAACGTCCAGTTGTACACCGCGATGGGAAACACCTACGTGGTCAACACGGAGGGCACACGACTCAGAACCGCCGACACAGGTACGCTGCTCGTGATCTCCGCCGATCTTCAGGCCGACGACGGTATGAAGATATCCGACAGCTGGGGGTACTACGGCCGGACGCCGCAGGATCTGCCGAACCTCGACAGCGTGATCGCCGACATTGACGCGAAGGTCGATCTGCTGACGAAAGTCCTGAAGGCGCCGATCCTCGACCGCTACACCGGCCCGGTGCTCTTCGACGGGGTCGCCTCCCCGAAGTTGTTCAGGACCATGCTGGTCGAACAGGTGGCCGGCAGGATCGACCCCGTCGGCACGCAGCGCAGCAGCCAGACCGGCGCCGGCAGCTTCGAGAAGAAGCTGGGCCAGCGCATCTTCCCCCGCTCCTTCCAGGTCTACGATGACCCGTCGGTGAAGAAGGTCGGCGAGACCTTGCTGATCGGCCACTACGAGTACGACGATGAAGGCGTCCAGGCCGAGCGAGCGGACTTGGTCGTGGACGGCACGTTGAAGACGATGGTCATGTCCCGCGTGCCCACGAAAAAGCTCTCCGGCAGCAACGGCCACGGGCGACGACCGCCGGGAACCCCCAGTGTGCAGGCGTCGATCGGCAACCTCTTCATCGTCGACAACGAGGGCATCGACAACAACGCCCTCAAAGGCAAGCTCATCGAACTGGTTGAAGATGAAGGCCTCGAATACGGACTGCGCGTTGCGTCCATCAAGACGGCCGGAATCGGATCCAGCCAGTCAGACCTGTTCGCCATGATCATGCGCATGCAGCAGCGCGGCGGCCGGAAGGGACCGGGTGATCCGATCTACGCCTACAAGGTCTTCCCGGACGGGCGCGAAGAACTCGTGCGCGGGCTGGAATTCGGGCAGGTAAAAGCACGGGACCTCAAGCAGATTGCCGCGGCCGGCAAGACGCCGACCGCATACAACTACATCGGGATCGGTTTCGGTGGTGCCACGCCGGCCACGTCGATCGTGGCTCCACCCATGCTGTTCGAGGAACTCGAACTCTCCAAGATCGAGGAAGAACGAGACAAGCCCCCGATTCTGAAAACCCCGATCGACCGGTAGACGGAAGACAAACAGTGTGGCGGGAATGATGCTTCCCATTCATGACATGGCTGAGCGGCACCGCGGACTCACCGTCGCTCTTGCGGAATCCTACACGGAGGCGGCACGCGTTTGCCTCGATCGGCACCACGAATCACCAGTCGGCTTCAAGATCACGAACTCGGAGCGGGTGACGGATGCCGTTGCCGAATGGAAGAAGACCGACGAGCGGACGCGAGGAGCATGGGCGAACGAAGACGACGCTACGAGAGATGGAGCCTACGCCTGTGCTCTTGCTGCAGTCGAGCTTTCCGACGGTCTCGTCGCCGTATACCGAGCGGAAACAAAGACTGGTGCCGATTACTACATTGCTCCAGCAGGCAAAACGCTCGGAGATTTGGAAGACTGCCTGCGTTTCGAGGTTTCGGGAGTAGATCGTGGCGGGCAGTCGGTGGTGAAACGACGTCTGAAGGAGAAGCGGGAGCAGACTGTGCGGGGCAATAGCAACCTTCCAGCCATGGCTGGTGTGGTGGGCTTCCAATCCTGTGTCATCCGACTCTCTCGGGTAGAAGAATCGTGACTTGGCTTCAACACCATACGACGAGCGAACAACTGGCCGGAGACGCAGAGGTTGCGGTGCGGCGCGGCGATGTCAAGGGCGCTCAGAGGCTCTACATGCAGGCCGCCAAAGCGGAAGAACTGGCACTGGGCGACATCGAATCGGGCAAATCGCGAACCCTCGGCATCACTGCTGTCAGCGCAGTCTCGCTTTACTACAAGGCTGCTGAGTTTCAGACGGCCGAAGCCCTAGGATGCCGATGGCTCGGATCTGGGCACTTACCGACGTTTGCTGTCGATCAGCTTCGGGGGCTGTTGCAGTCCGTCTGGAGTGAGCGCGTTCGCGAGCGAGCGAATGTCAGTTTCGTCCCCGGCCAAGTCATCGTATCAGTCAAGGGGGGTGAGGTCGTTGAGGGTGGGGCGCCACTGGATCTTATCGTCCAGAAGGTGCAAACAGTCCAAACAATGTTCTACCGCACAACCGAGTTTCTTCGGGGACTCCCGCATCGGAAGCGGGGTGGTCCGACAAAGGCCGTTCTTGAGATTTGCCGTCCGTGGCTCTTCCAGACCTCGCCAGGCAGCTACCAGTTCGCAGTTGCCGTTCAGGAGCCAAAACAGCGAAGGCTCTTTGACGCCGACGAGCTTCGTCCAAAGGAGGTTACGGATCAGTTTCTGAGTATCTTACGAGCAAGCGCTGAAGCACCGGAAGAGGAGCTACCCGAACTTGTCCCTGATCCTGACTACCGAAGCACGTTTCTGAAGCTGACCCGCGAGCTAGCCCCCACAGGTAAGAGGTTCAGTCGGCTAGAACTCCGCTCGCCCGGGCAAACTCGTGCACTGAGCCTCCTGCCGAGCACACGTGAAGCAGTCGGGGTGGCCATCCGCGCCGCCCGGACATCCTTGACCGGTGGCGCCACGGAGGATGAGGCAATTCGTGGCTTGCTCCGTGCAGTCCACCTCGATCGTGACTGGATCGAGGTGACAGTTGACGGCAAGTCCGTTCGCATCGACAAGAAGTCGGAGGCCAAGCGG
>JAUXGE010000163.1 GCA_030622435.1 Planctomycetota bacterium | reverse complement strand
GGCCGGAGCCTCCGCGGGCACAATCGCTGTGAAACGACTGCCTCCGCCTTACTGGCCGGGTGGACGGATTCGCACCGTTTGGCGCGTGGGCTGGCCTTCCGGGGCTTGCCTTGAAACCAACTGGATGAAACGAGAATGGTTCCTGTTAAGAAAAAATCGAAGTGCCGGACACGAACGCGGCGTGCTCACCATGCCCTGCGTCCGGTAACCCTGGCACCGTGCCCAAAGTGCGGAAAACCGAAGCTTCCCCACACGGCATGTGCCATCTGCGGATACGTGAGTGCGAAGGTCGTGCTACCGACCCGTGAAAAAGAAGGTTGATGTTTCCCGGGAACGGGCTCGGCGCTGTTGTGGGGAACCCGGCACACGCATGGTTGCCGTTCCCACGGCGAGAAGGACGCGGTGAGCATGTTGCGGCCGTCCACAAAGCGCGTTTAGGACGCCCGCGGTCTTTTCCTCCCCCCTCAGTGAACAGGTGTTGACGCGATGACACTGAGTTTTCCGGTTTGCTTTCGCGGCACGGGCATGTATGTGCCCGATGAGGTCTTGACCAACCAGCATTTCACCGACTACCTCGACACCAGTGACGAGTGGATCGTCACACGTACCGGCATCCGTGAACGCCGGCGGGCCGCACCGGACGAGTGCACGTCGACGATGGCAGCCAATGCCTCGAGGATTGCCATCGAAGACGCGGGGCTCAGCATCGAGGACATCGACCTGATCATTTGCGCGACAGCCACGGGCGACTGCCAGTTTCCTGCAACGGCCGCCTTCGTCCAGGCCGCATTGGGGGCACGACAGGTAGGCTGCTTTGATCTGAGTGCAGCGTGTGCCGGCTTTGTGTACGCTGCGATCACCGCAACCAGCCTGCTCAACATCGGCCTCTACGAAAACATCCTCGTCATCGGCGCCGAGACTTTGACTCGTTGCGTGGACCGAGAGGACCGCACGATGATCGTGCTGTTCGGTGACGGCGCCGGCGCGGCTGTCATGAGCCGAACGGATAACCCGGAGCAGGCGGTCCTGCACTGCGAGCTGGGCTGCGACGGGACGCGTACCGAGCACATTTGGATACCTGCAGGCGGCTCGCGCTTGCCCGCCAGCGAGAATACCGTCGCAGAAGGTTTGCACTTCATGCACATGCGCGGACGCGAAGTCTTCAAATTCGCCGTTAAGAAAATGGCGGAGCTGATCGATAACGCCCTCGAAAAGACGGGGATGACGCCGGACGATCTGAAGCTCGTTATTCCACATCAGTCGAACCTTCGAATTATCGAAGCTGCACGAGTGAAGCTGGGGCTACCGCCGGATCGGGTTGCGGTAAATATCCAGCGATACGGCAACACGTCGGCCGCCTCGGTGATCATGAGTCTGGCCGAGGCACGCAGCGAAGGCACAGTGAAGGAAGGGGACCTCGTGCTGATGCTCGGTATCGGTGCCGGGCTCACCTGGAGCTCCATGCTCGTCAGGTTGTAGGAACCTCGCAATCCTGGCCGGGTTTCGGCGGGCGAGCTCATGTGGAGTGCTGGGCGCTCGATCGACGAGTAAACGGGCGTGTGTGGACCCACGAGGTTCGGAGAGTTTGCCTCGGATACAGGCCCGGACAGGGGCCTGAAGACCTTGGGAAACAAGATGACATGGAATGCAGTGCAGTAATCTTCCCAGGACAAGGTGCCCAATCGGTAGGCATGGGGCGCGAGGTCGCCGAGTCAAGCCCACGTGCTCGCTCCGTTTTCGATCGAGCCGGCGATCTGCTCGGCTTTGACGTGGCCGGCCTCTGCTTTAATGGTCCGGCGGAGAAACTCGAGAAGACGGATATCCAGCAACCGACCATCTTCGTGGTCGGCGTGGCGATCTGGGAGGCGTATCTCGAGGCCGGAGGCCGGCGGGATGCATTCTCCTGGACGGGTGGGCTGAGCCTGGGAGAATACACGGCCCTGCATATCGCCGGTGCCCTAAGTTTCGAGGATGCCCTGCGTCTCGTGAGGCGGCGGGGGCAACTCATGCAGGAAGCCTCGCTTGCCAGCCCGAGTGGGATGGTCTCGCTTGTCGGGGCTGATGAGGCCTCCGCAAGGGCCCTCTGTGAACGGGCACGACAGAACGAGGTACTCGCCCCGGCCAACTTCAACTGCCCCGGTCAGATCGTGGTTTCCGGAAACCTCGGGGCCTGCGAGCGGGCTGTCGAACTCGCGGTTGAGTTCGGCTGTCGGGCGGTGGCTTTGCCGGTTGCGGGCGCCTTCCATTCACCGTTGATGGAACCGGCCGGCAAGGGTCTGGAGGGGGTGCTCAAAGAAACCGCCTTTACGTCCCCCGCACTTCCGGTTATTTCCAACGTGGATGCCGAGAGACACGGCGTGCCGGGTGCTATCCGGGATGCCCTCCGACGGCAGGTCACGCAGCCTGTGTTGTGGCAACGCTGCATCGAGAGGATGATTGCGGAAGGCGTCACTCGGTTTGTGGAGATCGGGCCTGGACGGGTGTTGACAGGGCTTATGCGGAAAATTGACCGCAGGCTGCCGATCGTCAATGTTTCAACGGCAGATTCGATAGCCAAGGCGATCGCGACGACATGAGCAAGGAGCAACACGCGATGAAGGACAAAGTGGCAATCGTCACCGGAGGGGCCAGAGGCATCGGGCGGACCATCTGCCTGCGATTCGCAGATAGCGGTGCAAAGGTGATCGCGTGCGATCTGGACGAGGAGGGGCTGGCATCACTGCCGTCGGAAGCCAAGGGACGCGAGTGCACGGGGTCCATAGAAGTCCACACACTGAACGTTACGGTTCCTTCCGCCGTCGATCAGTTCGTCGACCGGATCGTCGAAGCGCATGAGCGGATCGACATCCTCGTCAATAACGCGGGCATCACACGCGACGGCCTGCTGATGAATATGGAGGACGACCAGTTCGACGCGGTTTTGAAGACGAACCTGTACTCGGTTTTCTACCTCACACGAGCCGTCGTCCGGACCATGGTACGGCAGCGTTACGGGCGGATCGTCAACATCGCGAGCGTCTCCGGCGTGATGGGCAACCCCGGCCAGGTCAACTATTCCGCCAGCAAGGCCGGCGTCATTGGCTTCACGAAGTCCCTCGCCAAGGAAATCGGCCGAAGAAAGGTCACCTGTAACGCCGTCGCTCCGGGCTTCATCGCGACGGCCATGACCGACGCCCTCCCGGGCGAGGTCAAGGAGGGAGCCAAGAAGCTAATCCCGCTCGCACGGCTGGGTGAGCCGGACGAAGTGGCGGCGGCCGTGGAATTTCTGGCGAGTGATGGGGCCTCCTACATCACGGGGCAGGTCCTCGTGGTCGATGGGGGCATGTACATGTACTGATCTTCGGACTAAGGTTCCCGTTGCCCAGAGAGCAGCTTGGGCTGCCGGCGGGGGCTCGGGGCTCGGAGGCATCAGCTTTGCGGTTGCTTTGAATACCGCCGCAGACTAAGATTCCCGGGATTTCTGAGGGATGAGTAGACTTGTAGGGACGTTTCGGATCCGGAACTGGAGGTATTAGCAGTGCCCACGGTCACTGAAATCGAAGAGAAGGTCATTCAGGTTGTCAGCGAACAGCTGAGTGTGGACAAGGGTGAGGTCAAACGAGACACCTCCTTCGTCAACGACTTGAACGCGGACTCTCTGGACATTGTGGAACTGGTGATGGAACTCGAGGATGAATTCGACCTGACTATCCCTGACGAGGAGGCGGAGAAGCTCAGCACCGTCGGGGAGGCAGTCGACTATATTCAGAAACACCTCGAGGACAAGTAGCACCTGATCAGTGCGGCGATGACGATGGCGAACCGGCGTGTGGTGGTCACAGGCATGGGCGCGGTTACGCCTTTCGGCGTATCCGTCGATCCTTTTTGGGATGGCCTGATCGAGGGGCGATCGGGAATTCTGCCGATTTCCCTGTTCGACAGCACAGGCCACAGCGTCCGGATTGCCGGCGAGGTGCGCGACTTCAACCCGACCGAATTCCTGGATCCCAAGACCGTCAAGCGGCTCGATCGGTACGCCCAGTTCGCACTTGTCGCGTGCGATGAGGCCGTCAAATACTCCTGCCTGGAGCTGGACCGCGAGGACACCTATCGAGTGGAGGTGATCATCGGTTCAGGCATCGGCGGGATCCACGAACTCGAGCAACAGCATACGAGGTTGCTGAACAAGGGCCCCGGCAAGGTCTCCGCCTTCACAATCCCACGGCTCATGCTCAACGCCGCCAGCGGTAACATCTCCATGGTCTACGGGCTACGTGGTAACAGCGTCGCTGTTGCCAGCGCTTGCGCATCCGCCACCCACGCAATGGGCCAGGCCATCTGGCACATCCGACGTGGTCAGGCCGACGTCGTTATCACGGGTGGGTCTGAGGCGGCCGTCACGCCATTGGCCATAGCGGCCTTTGCCTCCATGAAGGCGCTCAGCTCGCATAATGAGGAGCCGACCCTGGCAAGCCGACCGTTCGACCGCGACCGCGACGGGTTCGTGCTCTCCGAGGGCGCCGGAGTGTTGATCTTCGAGGAACTCGAGCACGCCAAGCAACGAGATGCGCCGATATTGGCAGAGGTCATCGGTTTTGCGGCCACTTCCGACGCCGACCACCTCACGCAACCATCAGAACACGGCGAGGGGGCGGCCGAGGCGATGAGTCGCGCTATCGTGGATGCGGGTGTTTCAACCGATGACGTGGATTACATCAACGCTCATGGGACCGCCACTCCACTCGGAGACGTGGCCGAGACCAGGGCCATCAAGCGAGTGTTCGGATCTTCGGTCGGCAAATTGGTCGTCAGCAGCACCAAGAGCGTCGTCGGACACTTGCTGGGTGCCAGTGGGGGGGTCGAGTTGATCGCCACCATTCGAGCAATACAAAACTCGGTCATCCCACCAACGATCAACCTGGACAACCCGGATGAGCGGTGCGACCTGGACTACTGCCCTAACACCGCACGCAACCGGAATATCGACGTGGCAATGAGCAACTCCTTCGGATTCGGCGGGCACAACGCCTGCGTGGTCGTCCGCCGCTTCTCTTAGAAGGTGTCTAAGACGCCTCTTTGAGCGTGCCTAATAAGCTCGTCTATTCTGGTTTGAGGTGGCCACGTTCAAGACAAGAGCGATCTCCTTTCAGCAAGCATGAAAATGAAATGCCGGGAGACCGCTCCTGTTCGTCTTCCTTCATCCTTCATCCTGCACCCTTCCTGATGGCTAGTGAGTCCATCCTTTCGAACGGTATGACTTCCTCGACAACGTCCTGTCACAACCGACAAAAGGAACAGTGGCTGCACCAGGGCCGAAAAAGTCCGGCCGCACCATCTTGCAGTCACACTGAAACGCTGATCCGGCTTCCTTCGATATCCGATGCTAGAGAAGTATTATGTGTGCGCAGAGGATGACGAGGTAGAAGGTGACCGAGATCTCACAGGAAAACATCGACGCATTGCTCGCGGGTGCGATGGCCGGCGAGCCTTTGGCCGAGCAGGTTGCGGCCGGAGACTCCAGGGATCACCAGGACGTTGAAGTGCGGGGAGTCGCGTCCTCTGACCGTCACCCCGCTACCGCGGTCATGCATGCCCCGGGAACGACAAATCCCACACCTCCACCCAAAGCGAACATCGAACGTATCCTCTCCATCAATGTCCCCCTGGCCGTCATGCTGGCCCAGCAAAACTTGCCGATCGAGTCCATTCTCGACATCAAGGTTGGGACCATAGTGGAGTTTGACGTTCCATTCGATTTGGATCTGACCTTGGAGGTCGCCAACCAGCCCATTGCCAAAGGGCAGGCCGTCAAGGTTGGAGAGAACTTCGGCCTGCGCATTGCTCAAATCGGTAGTGTGAAGGATCGAATCGACGCTCTCGGTGGCAGGTAGCGTCAATCGGCAATGAGCGTTCTCGCCAGCCTGATCGCATCTTCGCGATTGTTGATTCGCAGGTTGAGCTGTGCGCGGTAGACGGCATCGAGAACCTGTCCCGTTCTCGGGCCCGGCTGGAGTCCCAAGCTGTTGAGATCGTCGCCGGAAAGCAGCGGTGGGGGGGCGACGGCTTCCGGGGGAATCGAACCGATCCTATCACGAATCTGCTCGCAGACCTCCGGACCGGTCTCCCTCCCGGCGGTGTCCACCCGGAGCAGGTCCAGCAAATCCTCCCACGGCTCTTTGGACATCAGGAGTTTGACGTCGGCCAAGTCGAGGGAGTCGGGAGCACGCACTCGCGGCAGGGAGGCAACAAGCCAGGCAACCGCATTCGAGAGCCGGTTGCTCAGTCGCAAAGAGCGACATATGCGAGTCACCTGCTCGCGCTCTCGATCGGGCAGCGTAACGGCAAGCGCAAGGGCCGCCGAAATCGGGCGGGGGGGCAGCGCCGCCAACCGTGCCTTGATCACAGGATCTTCATCCGGCTGGGGCAGCCACCCCGATGCCAGATGATGATGGAGGCCGGTCTCGAAAAGCAATGACCATCCACTTATCCTTGAAGGATCAGTCAGGATCATTTCGAGCTCTATCCACACTCGCTCCGCACTGATGGAGGAAAGATGCTCGGCGTGGCGTTTGATGCTCTCGAGCGTCTCGCGTTCCACCTCGAAACCGAACCTGGCTGCGAACCTCACGGCACGCAGCATCCGCAGGTGATCTTCCCTGAAGCGGCGGTCCGGATCGCCGATGGTCCGGACGATGCCGGCTTCGATATCCGCGCGACCATCCACGTAATCGATCACTCGATCGTCACTCGGGTCGAGAAACAACCCGTTGATCGTGAAATCACGCCGCCGGGCGTCCTCGATGTCACTGCCGAAGGTCACGGCATCCGGATGACGCCCGTCCGAGTAGGGGCCGTCCGAGCGGAACGTCGCCACTTCGATTTCGTGCCCGAACTTTCGGACCAACATCACGCCGAACTTTGCCCCGACCTGCTTGGCACGCGGAAATATCGTTTTGACACGCTGCGGAGTCGCATCCGTCACCACGTCGTAGTCCTTGGGCTCTCGATCCAGCAGACGGTCGCGTACACACCCGCCCGCCAACAGTGCCACGTGCCCTCGTGCGCGCAGCTTCTCTATAGTGTGCAAAGCGGCATCCCAGGCATTTCCACATTCCCGGCTCATCGCAAAAAGAAGCTCACGGCATTTGTGCCGAAGGTCCGCCGATCCGAAACCCGCCACATGTCCATATCGTCCATCTCGAACCTAACCGCGGCGGCGTGATGGAGGACCACCAACGGCCTGTTGTCCTCAACCTCGGCCAGGCGAACGAGGTACCGCTTTACCGCTCCGGATTCGGACGAATCCTCCGAATCGCGATACGGAGGATCGAGAAAGACAAGCTCGAACGACCGCTCGTCCGGGTCTGCCACCGCAGCCCGCCACGCATCGCGCGTCACGACGGTCGCCAACGCTCCCGCTCCCAGCACACGCACGTTTTGCCTCAACGCGTCAAGAGCCACGCGATCACGTTCGAAGAAGCAGCACGACGCGGCACCTCGTGACAAAGCCTCCAAACCCATCGACCCGCTACCGGCAAATACGTCCGCGACCCGTAGCGACGGCATCGCACCGGGATGACCGTAGTGCGACCCGAGAATGCTGAATACGGCCTCCTTTACGCGATCGGGCATGGGCCTCGTCTGCCCGGTACGTGGTCGGGTAAGAAGCCTCGATCGCCATTGTCCAGCAATGATCCTCATGCATCACACAACCGAGAGACAAACCCGCATGCCGTGGACGTGCAGCAGCCCGAGCGGCGCGTCGCACCTTGGCACATTGACCGGATCCGAAATCCGCACGTATAATCAAGCGGTGCGCCCTGCTTGGCAAGGCGCTACGATGCTCGATAAGCCTGACCCAGTATGCGGAGCCACGAATGGGATCGGTTCTCTGCGAACATTGCGCGGCCACTTGCTGTCGCTACCTGGCCCTGCCAATCGACAAGCCCACAAACACGCGCGATTACGACGACATTCGCTGGTACCTCTTGCACGCCGGTGTAACAGTCTTTGTAGAAGACGGAGATTGGTATATCCAGTACCAGACCGCCTGCAAACTCCTTGGCGAAGACAACCTGTGCACGATCTACGAGACCAGGCCGGAGATTTGCCGGGAATACGAGGCTGACGGGTGCGACTACCCCGGTGGAACCTACGGCTACGACCACCATTTCACCCATGCCAAGCAGATTGAGGCGTACTACTTTGAGAAAACCGGCAAGAAGCTCGGCACTCCGGAACCGGCGAAAAAGAGCAAGCGGCCTAAGTCGCCGAGGAAGAAGAAAACAGGCTAGTGCTCTGTCAATGCTGATTCGAGGGCTCGCCCGAGGATGTGTGGCCCATCTCGTCAGAGGTGGGGGGGCACGACGATTCGCATCCCCCACGGCTGGAACCGCGGGCCACCCCGCGGAACTTGTGAAACGTTGAAAACGGCCCAGCATGATCCGTTTCAAACGACAACGGGAATCTGTGATTCAAGCGATTTGCGTAGCCATCTGGCTCTCATTCGCCGGAGGCTGCATCTCGGGCTCGCTCGCGTCGAATACGGATCGTCACCCGGCCGGCTATCGCCTCTCAGATCGGCCCAACCAGATGGTCCATGTAGGCGAGACTGTCGAGTTCGATTTCGTTCTCCAGGATTCGTCTCGTCGTCTCGTGCCGCCCTCGGGCCTGGCGGATTACTGTGCCGCTCTGGTCGGCCGTGACCGCATCGAGATCGAGCCCGATCTTGCCGGGCACTTTCGATTCAGCCACAAGTTCGATGACGTGGATCCGGGGGACAAGATCGAGGTAGTGGCAACGGCTTTTCGTCAGAGAGGCCGCAGAGATTTCATGCAAGTGCGCGGGCGATGGTTGGCAAACGAGAGCCCTGTGGACCGACCGGACAAAGCCGTTGGAAGTGATTCGCTTCGTCTTACCGTCTACCAGAGGTCCTTCGAGTTGTCGATAGCCCAACCCCCCGACGTCCTGAACCCGGCAACAGGCGCCCTGCGTATCCGCCGTACCGATGGAACAACTACGATCGTCTACGTCGATCGGCCGCATCGCCCCGGATTCACCTTGACCGGCCCGGGACCGGACGGTTACGTTCACATTCGATATCTGCCCTCGGGGGACGAGTTGAACCCGAGCGGGACGACCGATGTGGAGTTCGTGATCTACGACGTGGCAAAACAACCTCATCGTACCGTCGTCACCCTCGATACACCTTAGAATCACGTTATGTTATCGAGATAGAGGGGCGTCGCAGAAAAGGTGGGCAAGCGACTCTGGATTGAAGGAGGACCCGGAAGAGAACCGTGTTGTAATGCGGAACTGAGTTTGGATTGGCGGCGATGGCACGACCACATATTCATTACGAGGCAGCCTTCCAGGATTATGTCCGCTCGCGTGGCTGGCCCTACATTCCGGTCGATGAGAAGAAGAAAGCCATCTTCGCCGGGGCTCGCATCAAATCCTTTGATTTCCTCGTCTACCGCCCCGGCGGTAAACCCTGGTTGGTGGACGTCAAAGGGCGAAAGTTCCCATATGACGGCAAGGGTGGCAAACGGTACTGGGAGAATTGGGTCACGCGCGATGATCTGGAAGGCCTGCGCCGATGGGGAGGGGCGTTCGGCGACGAGTTCGAGACCGGGCTGGTGTTCGTGTACTGGCTTCTGGGGCCGCCGGATCGCGAGCCCGACACCGACATCCACGTCTTCAGAAACGAGTACTACGCCTTTCTTTGGGTCTCGGCACGAGACTACGCCGCCCACGCCCGCCGGCGATCACCGAAATGGGACACCGTCAGCGTCCCAACCAAAGCCTTCCGGAAACTCGTCAGACCGCTCGACCGGCACTAGAGCGATCTCGGTTTCCATGTAGCGTCACCCCTTGTGGGTGACGAGGATTCCAGGCGGCCGCCGCCCACAAGATCTTGACAATTGGCACATCGTGCCAGGGTCTGTCTTGGGGGCTTTGCCCCCAAACCCCCAAGGTTTATCGCTTTCAGGCCAGAACAGGCTGGG
>JAUXGE010000313.1 GCA_030622435.1 Planctomycetota bacterium | reverse complement strand
TTTTGCGGGAATTCGTGCGGGGTTGGCACATGGTCACCAAAAACCCGGTTTCCAGAGATTTCCCCCCCCCTACCCGGTCCGAGCTGTTCATGTGGGCGTAGGGCGTTCCGTGTGTCCAAGGGCACAGGCTGGCTACGTACAAGGGCTCAGGGATCGCTGAGACGCCGTGGTTTCGGGCTCATCGGGCTCGATGTCCACTTCTTCAACGGAGCCGATGAAGCCCCGTACATCCTCGACCACCTCGGCAATCCGCTCCTCTGGCAGGTCCATCGCATCGACCCCATCGAGGAAACGACGGAGCAGCTCGTCTCGCGCCTCGCGTGGAAGCCCCGCCATGATGCAGAGTACCACGAGCACAGCGCGACTCTCACAGGCCGACACGTACTCCGCGATTGCGGTTTCAGCTTGTTCGCGCCATTCGGTGTGCGTTGTCGGTGGGTCTGTTTTCGGCAGCAGCCCCACAACGGTCCGAACGTAGGCCGGGAAGTCTTCAACGGCGAGCCGGTCGAGCTGCGCGTCCCCGTTGACCCGGCCCCACGATTCGACGATCCGTCGGCGCACCTCCCGAGCATCGACCGTGCTCCGGTTCGGCGTTCCCTTCGGACGGGCGGGATTACCTGCCACAAACCGCCCGCCTGTATCCCGTTTGCTCGTCTTGCTCACCGTTCTTGACCGTTCTTGTACGGTGCCTCATTCCGGTCCCCACCCGACCCGCCGGACCCGAGCGTACCCAGATAGTCTCACTCAGGTAACTATTACTTGAGAGAAAAAAACTGGGGGTGGCCGGGCTCATCAGCCTAAAGCCCGAGAGATTCGACCGGGTACCCCTACCCGCCGCTTTTCGACGCGGCTTCGACCATCGCCACGATGCCCGCCCGTACGGCCTCCGGCAGCTCCGGGCATGGGCGAATCACAGCTGGTTCTGGCTATTCTACTACGAGAACGTAGGGGTTGAAAACAGGTGCAGCCGCGTGCTATACTATTCCTCAAACAGTATCGCCCGGTTGTGGGTGGGCGTTTCTCAAACGCGAAAGGACAAATCCCATGAAGCGTCTGAGCATCATTTCACTCGTCCTGCTCATCGCAGGCTGTCCGTCGGGGGTCGGCTCACCACCGCCAGATGAGCAGCCGCAGGACCAAGCTCCGGAACAACCGTTGCCGGAGGAACCACAACCCGAGCCTGAACCACCTGCTCCAGAGCCAGCACCACCCACCGAGCCGGAACGTCCCCCGGACTTCGACGCCGACGGCGTGTTGGACGAAGCGGACAACTGCTTCAGTAAGCCCAACCCCGACCAGACTGACGCAGACGACGACGGGGTGGGGGACGTCTGCGACGTCTGCCCCAGCGACCCGGAGAAGGTAGAACCGGGTATCTGTGGCTGCGGGCAACCGGACATCGTGATTGACACGGATGCAGACGGTGTTCCCGATTGTGTTGACCTATGCCCGCTGGACCCATTCAAGCTTGCTCCTGGCATTTGCGGATGTGGCATAGACGACCTGGACCTTGACCGTGACGGCTTGCCTGATCTGTGCATGGACAACTGTCCGCTAACGTTCAACCCTGACCAACTCGACTCCGACTTTGATGGGCTTGGTGACGCCTGCGATTCAACTCCGGTGGGTTCAGGTGATGTGTTTTCGTTCTTGACGCCCGATGAGACCGAGCTGTTCCTTTTATTTGTGGCTACGCTTAACGCCGACATCGACCGTCTCGTGGATGAGGAGTTGGCCTTGGTGCTGATGGACTTGCGCAATCGCGGGTTTGGCGGCTCCACTATGGTGTGCAACGCAGAATGCGATGCTGAACAATCGCGTGTCTCGCTAAAACGAGATGGAACTGCGCTATGCGCGATTGACGCCGCCGCCTCATCCGGCATTAATTTGATCTTGGGACTGGCAGAGTGGAATGAAATTCACGCCTTCAACTGTGAAAACTATCCGAACCGCTCGCTTACGTGTGATCTTCCGGGTTTGCCGGCCGTTACTTGTACCATCGGCGGACCTCCGTGTGATTGAGATTTGGCATCTGAAAGGCCCGCGCGTTCACCGTGACCCCAAGCGGGCTACTTTTCCCCCGCCCCTCACGCGCGCGCACATTAAGGGGGCCGGACGGCTTAGGCTGACGGCTCTTTTGCCGTCGGAGCCAATTCAGGCGGACCGGGCGGGGCGGCTTGCGGCTCGCCCGGCTCGCGTCGCCTCAAGCAATGTCCTTGGCTCTGCCGTCGCGTTCATAGATTCGCCGCCTTGACCATTGCCACGATGCCCGCCCGGACGGCTTCCGGCAGCTCCGGCCAGGCGCGTATCACAACCCTCAAGCCGGTTTCCGAATCGGGGTGTTTCTGAAGAATGTCGGTAAGCAGATCGGTAAGCGCCGAATCGGGCTTGTCGTAACCCGTTGTCGCCGCGTCACTTGCGGATTCCGAGCATCGGTCTACGGAACCGAAGGTTAGTGGTTCGAGTCCAGCGCGGCGTGGTCTACAATCCCCTTTGACGCTATCGATAACGGGGTCTGGTCTCGAAGTGGCGATATATCCTGTCTCGTTTCCGCCCATTTGGGTCTATCTTTGGTTTGACAGCGGCATACGTGTCGTGACTTCGCGGGCCTCCGCTATGTCTTGGAATCGGAGAGAAACGCAGAACCTGAGCGTCGTCTTGATGTCGGCGTGACCAGCAGGCTCCTGTACGATCGGAGACGCCATGCGTCTTGCCCAGTGAGTGATACATGCCCGCCTCAGATCATTCAGCGTCACGTCAACGGCACCGGCTTTTTTAGTCCGACGTTGGGATTCGCCGGCGAGGTTGTTGAGGATGTATTGTCCCTCAGACCATGCGCCGGTCTCGCGTTTTCGTCCGATCAGAGCGACACGTGTTGGTGCGCCTCAGCCGAGTCCAGTCGCAGACTGACGACATCCATATCCTACCCGTCCACGAGCAGAACAAGGCTCTGTCGGAGGACTCCATTACCAGACATTGACGGTAGCTGACGCCGTGTGCTCGCCGAACATAGCTTGAATGCTCGTCTGACCCTGTTGGACACAGATGATCTGCCCTTCGAACACGAGTGCCACACTGCTGTCGGCACTCAGATACTGTGTCCGGCTACCGCTTGTCACGCCCACGGTACTCCCATCTCCATATTCCGCGATGACCACGAACGCAGCCGCCTGGGACAGATCGCAATCAACGGAGGAGGGGATGATACGCAGATCAACGAGCTCGTCGGGGTCGGCTGCGACCGCCCCCACTTCTACGCTCAAGACGCTCGTGACGCCCGATACACCGGCGAGGATCGTGGCGGGCCCTTCAGATAAGCAGTAGACCTTTCCGAGAGACGCTGTCGCGACCAACGTATCATTCGAGGAATACGTAGCGGACAGGCTGACATCCGTAGTTGTTCCGTCATCCCATGACGCCAGCACCTGCACTTCGTACGACTCATCGGGCGAGCATGTCAAAGTCGAGGGAGCGAAGGCGATCGCGAGCGGTGGCGTAGCTCCAACAGCAACGCTGATCGTATCCGACACGCCGAGGTATTGTGCGGTGATGGTCGCATCCCCCTCGCCTACACATACAACAACGCCCTCCGAAGTTACCAGGGCTATGCTGCTGTCGCTGCTGCCGTACGAGGCTAGACCGGCAATATCTTCGCCTACCCCGGTTGTGAAGATGGCGAATACCTCCAGTTGTGTATCGTCGGACTGCGGGGTACAGGAAACCGAGGTGGGCGTGACCACCAACTCGGTCGGCATTGTGCCGGCCGCGACCACATGTACTTCAGCAGTCGTAGTGAAGACGCCATCCGTAATCCCAAGGACAGCCGTCCCTTCGGCGATGCCCGTTATGTTCTGGCCAGACACTGCGGCAATCGCTTCATCGCTCGAACTGATCGTCAATGGCTGTGATACAGCTACTGGAGAACCAACATCCATCAAGGCAAACACGCTGAGGGCGGCCGTGCCACCAACCTCGACATAGATCTCCGAAGGTGATGCGGCGATCCCGACTTGGGTTCCGCACCCGGCGCACAGCGTCAGGGCCACGATCGAAGAAACCGACATCTTCCCGACACGTAGCATATGTGTGTTCACGTTCCGTGCGTCCTCCACAAGCAAGAGCCGACATCAGAACACCGGAGCGGGCCGGAGCCCACTCGCTGTTCCTACAGTGCACATGGGGCCTAAGGATGACCGATCGATCGAGTGTAGGTTCTGCCTTCGGTGTTGTTACCCTGCCTCTCACCATCCACTCTGCAAGGACCGGCCGAGCCCCTTCTTGGCCATGCACCTCGTTCGCTACCGAACTTGACTGACAATAATGCCTCGACCTCTTCGCAGGTCAAGAGGCCGTCACGCGGCACCGGATTCCCTGGTGGCCTCGTGACAGTCGTCGGCCAGGCAGCGGTGTCGATCCTGACCCACGGAGTATCCCAGGCACTCAACGAGTTTTTCGATGACCTGGAGCGAACGACGGGCTCTGAAGTTTATGTTCTGGACGATCTTGGCCAAGAAGTCTTGGACCGACCGTTACCGCCACAGGGGCAAAGGGCTGCCCAAAGAATCCCTGAAGGCGAATAACCGAAGAGCTGGACCCCGCGTCGTGAATACTGGGTCGGCGACAGCCGGGTTGGACTCTGAATCCAAGACTCACCACCAAGGCCGGGCCGCATCCGGAGATTTTGCTGCTAATGACAGACCGATAAAGTCCGTTCACAAGAGCCCGGAGCTGGCTTCGGCGCACGAGACCGCGTAATAGCCCAGGCTAGTGGCAATAGTCCTGGCGGAATTTGATACAATGGCCAAGCGATTCGGGGGAGGCTCTCGACGTCGGCCCCGGGCAGTTGGCCGGAGCCCATCTTACCTGTTCGATGGTTCCCTCGTATTTCCATTCGGTTGCGCAAACGATGAGCGCCGGGCTCAACAAACGGGAACATGGCGGTTTCTTGGAGAACGATGAGATGAGATAAACTACTACGAAACTACTGTTCGTGGCCACCGGCTTTTGCCTTGTGGTGGGAGTCCACACCTACGCCGGGCAAACCGGCGCAGCCTTTAACTATCAGGGGCAACTCAAAGAGGGTGGCGTACCGGCCAGCGGGTACTACGACTTCATGTTCCGATTGTACGGACAGGCTGAGCGCGGTGACGAGATCCCCGGGACCGAAGGCGGCATACTCGTCGAAGACACGCTCGTAACGAGTGGTTTGTTCGCCGTGGACCTGGATTTCGGCTCCGACGTGTTTCAAGGCCACGACGAACTGTGGTTGGAGATTGCGGTTAAGCCGGCCGAGTTCGCCCCCGCCGATTTCACGATACTCGCGCCGCGCCAGAGGCTGAGCGCCACGCCACGGGCTATCGTGGCCGACTATGCCCGGAGCACGGTGGGCGGCACGCTACGTTTCGGAGAGATGAGCGACACCTCGATCGGCGTCAATCCCAACGTGTCCGGCCTGAGCGTCATGGATCCGTTCGGCATGCGTGTCATGTCGACGACGGTGGCGCGGCAATGCAGCGGCTCGGGCGAGTCATGCTGGTTCGATCAGCACTGCCCGGAGGGTGAGACGTGCGAGCCGTGTGATTCATGCCCT
>JAUXGE010000415.1 GCA_030622435.1 Planctomycetota bacterium | reverse complement strand
GAATTCGACCTCTTCCTCCAACACCTCAACGTCAAGGGTTCCGAGTCTCTCCTTCGCGAGAGTCGGTGCGGCTTTTTTACCGTGTGGAGCCGGCCTCGGACCAACCGAGCGTCTCGAAGTCCGCACGGGGCGTGCGGTTGGCCGGGAACGCGGCCTGAGGGGTTCTCCCACCTCGTCCACATCGATAGAAACGATCGTCGGTATGGGCGGAATCGGTCTAGCAGTGTGTGGTGGCGAAGGGGGCCGGCTTGCCTGCGTCCGGGGGGTCGTTTGGCCTATAGATGGTGTGCCTCGATCCCCGGGTGAGGGGGGAGCGGTGCGTGCGATCGGTTTTCCGAGGTCCGCCCCCAATGGTGGTAGTGTCTGTTTCTCCTGGGGCGTAAACATGGCGATGAGCTTCTTGGCGACGGCGCTGAGAATTCCTCCGCCGAACAGGACGAGGATGATGATGATCTCCATCCAGTTGACGTCACCACCTTGTCCCACGATCAGGTTATGCACTGGTGAAACCCCGTTCCAAGTATGTACTGATCC
Organism: Planctomycetota bacterium; assembly: GCA_030622435.1. Lineage (GTDB taxonomy): Bacteria > Planctomycetota > Phycisphaerae > UBA1845 > UBA1845. The sequence goes on along the minus strand of JAUXGE010000415.1, from coordinate 2,174 downwards.
GTCCGCTCATTGCCGTGTACGTCCGGCCGATCCGGGCCACGCAGGCGGTTCCTGCACGGCTGCGCCCGCCCTGACCTCCTCCTCTCACCAGTGCTCTGTCACTGATGGATTGATGGGTCGCCCGTGGATGGGGCACGACGATTCGCGTCCCCCACGGCTAAAGCCATGGGCCACCCAATCCGTCCAAGCAATCCGCTCCCTCACGGTCGCGGCTCGGATAAGATGCGAACCGCTTGAATCTTCGCACTAGCTCTTCTGTTCAGTCGGACCGTCACCCTTTCCGATCGAGTCACGCATGGACGTATCGGCCTGGATGTTCTTCATCCGGTAGTAGTCCATGATTCCGAGGTTTCCGCTGCGGAATGACTCGGCCATTGCCATGGGCACCTCCGCTTCGGCCAGGACGACCTTCGCGCGGTTCTCTTCGACCTTGGCCCGGTTCTCGGCGGCCAGTGCGATGGCCATGGCGCGACGTTTCTCGGCCTCGGCCTGGAAGCGACGCTTGTCGGCTTCGGCCTGATCGGCTTGAAGCTTTGCGCCGATGTTACTGCCCACATCGATATCAGCGATGTCGATCGACAGAATCTCGAAGGCGGTGCCGGAATCGAGCCCTCTGGCCAGCACGGCCTTACTGATACGGTCGGGGTTCTCCAGCACTTCCTTGTGCGTCTGAGCAGATCCGATTGCGCTGACGATCCCCTCGCCGACACGCGCGATCACCGTTTCTTCGGTGGCGCCGCCGATGAGCTGCGCGATGTTGGTCCGCACGGTGACTCTGGCCTTGGCCTTGAGTTGGATGCCGTCCATGGAGATGGCGTCGATCGACTGCTTGCCACGATCCGGGTTCGGTACGTCAATGACCTTCGGGTTCACGCTGGTGTTGACCGCGTCGATGATATCCCGGCCGGCGAGGTCAATCGCACAGGATTTCTTCCAATCCAGGTCCAAGACCGCCCGGTTCGCGGCAATCATGGCGCGGGACACGTTTACTACACGCCCGCCTGCGAGGTAGTGGCTTTCCAGGTCGTTGGTGGTGATGTCGTGGATGCCGGATTTGACGAGCTGAATCTTCGCGATCACGATCGTGGACAGATCCACCTTGCGCAGACGCATACCGATCAGGTCGAACAGCGTCACGCCGGCGTTGCTCATGTAGGCTTGCAGCCAGAGCCGGAAGAACTGCGCGACGACGAGGAGGAGGACGAAGACGACAATCCCGACGACGCCGAAAACGATCCACCAGCCGCCCCAACTCTGCTGCGCCAAGACCAGCGGTAAATGGGAACTCATCACTTACACCCTTTCCGTAGTATGCAATCCTTCGCGTATGCAACCTTATAGACTTGATCGACCGTGTCACGCATTAGACTTCGGTTCTCTTCTTCTGAACGGCCAGGTTTGCGCCCGACACGCGCACCCCTTCGACCTCCGAGCCCGTTTCGATCATGGCGAACTCGGCCACACATGAAACCCGTTTGCCACTGAAGTCGCAAATCCCGACAGGTCGAAGTGGAGTGATTGTCCGTCCCGTCTGCCCGATCAGTCGAGCCAGTGCTTCCACCGGGATGGACGTGTCATCTGCGGTCAATAACGGGTTGGGCGGTGCGATCAGCTTCCCGATCGGCGTACGATGCCAGTACTTGATTGCGACGAAAGCGAATGCCGGCACGAAGACCAGACACGCGAACACGGCCACTATGCCTGCCTCGCGCCCGCCGTACACGAAAGTCTTGTAGACGGCGGACATGAGGAAGCCGATGCCGGCGACGCTCAGGATGCCATGCGAAGGAATGAAGATCTCCGCGACAAGCATCAGTACGCCGACGGCGTATAGAAGGATCAGTATGCTCACGTCCGACACGGGTCAGTCTCCGGGCACGCTTCCGAGAGCACCGCTAATAACCAACGAACGAGATCATCCGTCTACCGTTCTGACCGCGCGGACAACCACACGATTGCCGCGCCGCTCGATCACCTCCACCTGCGCTCCGGTGTCAAGATACTCACCCTGGGTGACGACGTCGACTAGCTGAGGTCCGAAGCGGGCCTTGCCAGCCGGGCGAAGCGGTCCGGCCGTCTCACCGACATCACCCACGCGCGCCAGACCACGGTACGGATCAGCCGTGGCGACCTCCGACGGCGTCGGGTTGAAGTCGGATCGTAGCCATGTCGTT
>JAUXGE010000387.1 GCA_030622435.1 Planctomycetota bacterium | reverse complement strand
TCGGTGGTTGGATACTGGAATAGGGCGAATGGTCGATAACGAGCCAATTGTGATTACGGGTGTTGGGCTGGCTGCCCCGAACGGCGATACCCCTGAGGCCTTCCGGAGGAACCTGCTGGATGGGGTCTCGGGAGTAACATCGATCGAGACTCGGTTCATGGGGCAGGTTCATGCCGGCGTCTGCAACTTCGATGAGTTCAAGTATCAGGGCCGCAAGGAGCGACGTCGCGGGACGCGGGCGGGATCGATCTCGATCTATTGCGCCCACGAGGCCCTGAATCGAGCCGGGATCGATCTCGAATCCGTGGATAGAACGCGCATCGGCACGTACATCGGAATCACGGAGCACGGAACGGTTGAGACTGAGAACGAGATTGCCGCCCTGCGCGAATACGGCGATGACCCGAAGTTCTGGTCGCATCATCACAACCCGCGAACGGTAGCCAACAATCCGGCGGGCGAGGTGACCGTGAATCTCGGTCTACACGGGCCGCACTACACGATCGGGGCGGCCTGTGCCGCCGGAAACGCCGGTCTGATCCAGGGCGTTCAGATGCTGCGGCTGGGCGAGGTTGATTTGGCGCTTGGCGGTGGCGTATCAGAATCGATACACTCGTTCGGCATATTCGCCAGTTTCGCCAGCGAGGATGCGCTCGCCTCGCATGATGATCCCACTCAGGCATGCCGGCCGTTCGATATGGCGCGCAACGGGGTTGTTGTGTCGGAGGGTGGATGTCTGTTCGTTATAGAGCGCCTATCCGATGCGAAGAAGCGTGGGGCGCCGATTCTGGTCGAGGTCGCAGGTTATGCGATGAATTCCGACGCAGCGGACCCGGTCGTTCCCGACGCTGAGCGGGTGGCAGAGTGCATGCGTTTGGCGATCAGGCGGGCGGGGATCGAGCCGAAGGATGTCGATCTCGTCAACACTCACGCGACGGCGACGGGGCTGGGCGACCGGCAGGAGGCGGCTGCCATGCGGAGCGTCTTCGGCGATGAGTGTAAGACGTACATTAACAATACGAAGAGTTTCATCGGCCACGCGATGGGGGCGGCGGGGGCGTTGGAACTGGCGGGGAATCTGGATACGTTGACGGACGGGATGGTCCACGCGACGATCAACGTGACGGATCTCGATCCGGAGTGTAAGATGAATGGTCTGGTGCTCAACGAACCTCGTGAGGTCGGCCGGATCGAGTACATCCTGAACAACTCGTTCGGGATGCTCGGGACGAACTCGGCCGTCGTGGTCAAACGACACCATGGGTAGGGGGCATTGGCTCTGTGTAAGAAGAGGCTGTTTGAGGCTTTGAGGACGGCATGGGTGAACAGAAAGTCAAGGATTTGATACTTGGCATCATCGCGGTGGTGGCGCCGGATGCGGATTTGTCGAACGTAAAGGGTGAGGTTCGCCTGCGCGATCAGCTGGACCTCGATTCCATGGACTTCCTGGACATCGTAATGGAGCTGCGCAAGCGCTTCAAGATCGAGGTTCCCAAGGAGGAGTATCCGCAACTGGCTACATTGGACAGTTGCGTTGCGTACCTGCATCCGAAGCTCGAAGCGGCCACTGCGCTGTAGGGTCTTCGTCAGGCCGGGTGTCGGCGTGTCCTTGCCGTTTTCCAGGCGTCCCTTCTCCACGCCAGCCGTCACGGGTTCTGGTTCCTTGTCCCTCCCGTAGCGCATGCATTACGACGCGATCATTATCGGCGCGGGAATGTCGGGGCTTGCCGCGGGTATCCGGCTGGCTTACTTCGACAAGCGCGTCTGCATCGTCGAACGACACCACGTTTGCGGTGGGCTGAACTCGTATTACACGCGCGGTGGCCGGTCATTCGACGTGGGGCTTCACGCTGTCTCGAATTACGTCGGACAGGGAGTTCGCACGACGCCACTTCCGAAGCTTCTGCGTCAGCTACGCCTGTCTCGAGACGATTTCGATCTGCGCGAGCAGCGCTACTCGGAAGTCCTCTTCCCTCACCATCGGCTCACGTTCACAAACGACTTCGGCACGCTAGTGCAGAGTGTTGCCGAAGTGTTTCCGCAAGAGGTTGACAACTTTCGACAATTGACCGAAGCGATCGACGCGTTTGACGACACGCGCCTGGACCACCCTTATCGCTCCACGCGTAGGATTCTCGGTGAGTACCTTCGTGACCCCGTGCTCCTCGACATGCTCCTTTGCCCGTTGATGTACTACGGAAGCCCGCAGGAGCGTGACATGGATTTCACCCAGTTCGTGATCATGTTCCGGAGTATCTTTCGCGAGGGCTTTGCAAGACCTCGTGGCGGTGTGCGTACGATCCTTGACGCGTTGATCAGGAAGCTGGAGGAGAACAACTGTGAGGTCAGGCTGCGGAGCGGTGTCAAATGCATCAACGTGGCTGGTGATCGTGTGACCAGCGTGACGCTCGAATCGGGTGAGACTTTAGAGTCCGACGCCGTTATCTCGTCTGCCGGGTATCATGAAACCATGCGCCTCTGTTCGGACTGGGGTGATGATACCATTGTGGGTGAGGTCGGGCGCGTGTCATTCATCGAGTCGATCTTTGTACTTGATGAGCTGCCGGCCGACTTGGGGCATGGGGCGGCCATCACCTTCTTCAGCGATGCGGATGCGTTCACGTACGCGGTCCCGGACGATCTCGTCGACCTTCGCAGCGGGATCGTCTGTTGTCCCAGCAACTACGAAGGTCACGACGACATGACCGAAGGGCTGGTGCGGTTCACCTGCCAGGCCAATTACGAGTGGTGGGCGGCGTTGGATGGGACCGCCTACTCGGCGGCGAAGCGGTCGTGCCGAGATCGGTTGCTCGACCGGGCCGAGCTGCTCATGCCGGGACTTCGCGACCGAATAGTGTATACTGACATGTTCACGCCCCGGACAATCCACCGGTTCACCGGGCATCTGGGCGGGGCTGTCTACGGTACGCCGCGAAAGGCGTATGACGGGCGCACCCGGCTGGAGAATCTGTTCATCTGCGGGACGGATCAGGGCTACCTCGGTATCATCGGGGCGATGATCAGCGGAATTACGATGGCGAACATCCACGTGCTGGCGAAGGGGTAGGATCGGATCATGGCTGAAGACCGGCTGGGTGACGCGAAGGACCATTACGAGGTGATCGTCATCGGGTCCGGTCTCGCGGGGATGACGGCCGCGAATTACCTTGCCAAGTGTGGACGATCCGTGCTGTTGCTCGAACAGCATGACGAGTTCGGCGGTCTGGCCACGTGGTTCCGTCGCCGAGGGGGTCACATCTTCGACGTGTCGCTTCACGGCTTCCCGATCGGAATGATCAAGAGCTGCCGGAAGTACTGGTCCTCGGAGATTGCCAACTCGATTGTCCAACTCGAGGGAATCCGGTTCGACAACCCACAATTCCAGTTGGAGACCACTTTCGACCGGAGCGACTTCACGAGAATTCTGGTCGAGCGTTTCGGAGTGGCGAGTGAGACGGTCGAGGAGTTCTTCGACGCGGCCAGGCGCATGGACTTCTACGACGACCAGACGATGACCACGCGCGAGTTGTTCGAGCGGTTCTTCCCGGGGCGTTCAGATGTAGTACGGCTCCTGATGGAGCCGATTACGTACGCCAACGGGTCGACGTTGGATGACCCGGCGATCACGTACGGGATCGTGTTCTCGAACTTCATGAGTAAAGGTGTCTACATCTTCCGTGGCGGGACGGACAAGCTCGTCTCGCTGATGAAACGGGAGATGAGGAGCAACGGCGTCGACCTGCTCAGGCAGACACCGGCGGAGAGCATTCTCGTGGAGGGTGGTCGGGTCTGCGGAGTCGTTGCCGGTGGGCGGCGCGTTCGAGGCGATGTCGTGGTGTCGAACGCGAACCTCAAAGCGACGATAGAGCATCTGGTCGGATGCGAGCACTTCTCTTCTGCGTTCATGGATGAGGTGAAGGCGGTCCGGCTGAACAACAGCAGTTGCCAGGTTTACATGGGCTTGCGCGCCGGGGAATCTGTTGACTATATCGGCGACCTGAT